>NZ_JBOZWP010000010.1:0-155520 GCF_050865035.1 Shewanella sp. GXUN23E
TCGCTTATGCAGATCTGAGGTTAGGTACAGGAAGCGTTCCTTAAAACTTCATCAGGTTATCATTTCATTGATTGGAAATTACCGTGAATTTCTGTGAGCTTTGAGTGCGGGGCCGTAAGTTGATTGGCTCAGTTCTCAACGAAGAGCTCGCAATCTTGGAACAGTTATACCTGTGGTAATGCCTTATTCACCGGTTGTGATTACAATTATCGAACGATCGACTGGATGTGCATGATATCTGTTCATATTCGACTAAACAGACACTATTGTTCACAAATAAAAATTGATTCTGTCTGTACAGCCAGTATCCTTTGTCCTTTAAATGGAAGGTGCAAACTAGCCATGGGGGCGAAGCACTGGCGATCCGGCTAAGCGTTGGATTGAGTGCTCACCAGTTCGGAATACTCTTATACGGTTGATGTTTTATCAATCAGTATCCAGCGAATGTCTCATAGCAGTTTTAGGCTTAATTTCCCCCAAGATAATAACAGACAAAGTGATATCCCTGCCGGGACACCTGTGGGCGACAGGTCCGTCCGGTTACAGCAAGAGCGAATTATGAAGTATCAGTCAGTATTCATGGTGTTATGTGCGGCTTTGAGTTTTGAAGTCTTACCCGCACAAGAGCAGCAGAACGCAGATGGTCAATCCGATATCAAAGTGGTTTATGACGATCCCAGAGACCCACTTGAAGGCTTTAACCGTGCCATGTGGGATCTTAACTATGACTATCTGGACAGGTACATCTACAAACCTGTCGCTCACACTTATAAAGACTATGTCCCCAATCCCGTCAAGCTGGGATTGATCAACTTTGTTTATAATCTGGAAGAACCCTCATCGCTTATCAATAACAGCCTGCAGGGTAAATGGGGATGGGCTGCCAATGCCGGGGGCCGGTTTGTGGTCAACACCACTCTGGGATTGGCTGGATTTATCGATGTCGCCAATATGATGGGGATGGAGCGAAAACAGGATGATTTCAATGAAGTCCTGGGGTATTACGGCGTTCCTAATGGTCCTTATATTATGGCACCGGTCGTCGGCCCTTACGTCACCCGGGAAATCGCATCTGATTGGGTGGATGATCTATACTTTCCACTGTCAGAATTAACCTTTATTCAATCGGCATTAAAGTGGGGTATCAAGAGCTTACATGCCAGGGCGGATGCGATTGATCAGGAACGCCTGATTGACAACTCGCTTGATCCCTATACCTTTGTAAAAAATGCCTATTTTCAACATATGGATTATAAGGTTTATGATGGCAACGTCCCTGTGACACAGGATAACGACGAACTGCTTGATGAATACTTAGACGAGCTGGACTGACCTGAGATTCGGGGAAGGTGAACCAGCCAGAAGGATCTGACATGGCTTTACCTGATGTATCTGTTTTGCTGGTAGAAGATGACCCGGTTTTCAGAAAGCTGGTCGCCGAGTTTTTACTGAGTCGTGGCGCTAATATTACTGAAGCCTGTGACGGCCTGGATGGAATAGATAAGTTCCGTCAGGGGGACTTCGATGTGGTCCTGGCTGATCTCTCCATGCCAAATCTTGGTGGTTTGGATATGCTTAAAGAGATGTCGAAGATAAGACCTGGAACTCCTTCAATTGTCATTTCAGGTAACAATGTCATGGCCGATGTGGTGGAAGCCTTAAGAATTGGCGCCAATGACTATCTGGTTAAGCCTGTGTTTGATTTACTCGCAATTGAACAGGCCATTCATCAGTGTATGAAGCAACAAATACCGGCACCTTTAGCAACGGATTTGGACAGGTTGTCGCATCAGGAGCTTGAGGCTAATTTGGCTCAGCTGGTGCAGGACCCTTTTGCCGGCGGCCAGATACAGAGTCAATTGTTCCCTGCGGAATCTGTGCAGCTTTTGGGGAGTGTTAAATTTGCGTACAGTCTTTTTAAAACGCAGGAAGTAAGCAGTTACTACATCGATTCCGCGCTTGTCGGCAGTCGCCATGCAATGATGTATATGGCACATTTTAATCCGGAAGATAGTCGTTCCGCATTTGCCTCGGTATTACTTCGCAGCTTTATCAATCAAAAGCTTAAAGCGTTCAGAAGTGGGACCAGTGATATGGTCACTGAACCTTACAACCTGTTGTGTTACCTCAATGAAAGATTAGTCAAGTCGGGATTGGACCTGACGGTTGACATGATCTATCTGGTGTTGGATATAGAGCATCGCAGAGTTGCAGTTGCTCAGGCTGGACAGGGGCTAAGATGTTATGTTCGCAATGTAGAAGGGCTGATGCCGCTTGCAATGCATGAAGCGTTACAGCTGGGAATTCTGGGTTGGGGGAAACCAAGCTATCAGTTCAGAAATCTTGAAACGGCTGAATCCATGTGCATTATCAGTCACGATACGAATCTTAAACCTCAATTGTTGAAAGATCAGTTTGTTGGTCTGGTTGAAGATCCCTTGGCGACTCCTGGTGGTTTTATACAACTGAGTCTTAATAGGTGAATTTTGGAAGAACGCAGCGGGTACTATTGCCTGTTTAACCGGCGATGATGGAAGCGTCAAGCGTCGAGGGCGGGTGCAAAATAGACTAATTGAGAATTTTGCAACGGAAATAAAAAACGCCTCAATTGAGGCGTTTTTCAATCTACAACCGATAACTATGCCTTAGGCGCTTCTTTGATAATTGCTTCGTGCTCGCCTGTAATGCTGATTTCTTCTTCCAGTGCAGCTTCTTCACTCTTGTGGTGGCCTTCTTCTGCGCCGTGCATCCAGTCAACCAGTTTGTCTGCCATAAAGTACAGCAGAATCGCCGATGCTACTGCGGTAATCGCAATACCGGAAAAAATAGACATGGCATTAGCCAGCTGCTCTTCCTCGGTACCACCATGACCAATCAGTGAGCCGACAAATCCGGCAACTTTATTGGCCGCGGCGATGAACAGGAACCATGCCCCCATCATCAGAGAGGCTATACGCAGAGGTGCCAGCTTGGTCACCATAGACAGACCAATAGGAGACAAACACAGTTCGCCCATAGTATGGAAGAAGTAAGCTCCCACCAACCACCACATGCTTGATTTAGATGTCGGATCCCCGTTCATCTCTACAACGGCGCCCATCATAAATACAAAGCCGACTGCCAACAGGAACAAACCCAGGGCAAATTTGACCGGAGAGTTTGGCTCTTTGCTGCCCATGCGCACCCAAATGGAAGCAACAACAGGCGCAAACAACACGATAAAGATAGCGTTCAATGACTGGAAGTAAGTTGTTGGAACTTCCCAGCTACCGATATAACGGTCGGTAAAGTCATTGGTAAACAGGTTCATCAGACCACCGGCCTGTTCAAAGCCAGCCCAGAATATGATGGTGAACAAGCCCATTACCATGATGACCTTGATACGATCACGCTCTACTTTGGTCAGTGGTTCCTTACGAACTTCACCGCGCTCAGCTGCGCGCTGTTTTTCTAGTTTGGCTGCAGGAATAGTACCGATATCCCCCAGCAACTTCTGGGCAAACAGGAACTGAATAATTAACGAAATAATCATACCAACACCGGCACAGAAGAAACCTGCCTGCCAGTTATTGACGAAAATTTCCTGGCCATTGACAACTTCAGTATGACCAAAATGGGTGTATGCCCAGGCGACAACAAAACCGGACAACGCGGCACCCAGGTTGATACCCATATAGAAAATGGTAAAGGCACCGTCACGACGGTGATCACCTTCTTCATAAAGGTCACCAACCATAGTTGAGATGTTAGGCTTGAACAGACCGTTACCGAGGATCAAAATGCCCAGACCAATATAAAACACTGTGGTTTCAAGACCGGGGATCCAAGCGTGAGGGGTTGCCAGAGTAAACTGACCGGCCGCCATCAGGGCGCCGCCCAGGTAAATTGCTTTACGCTGCCCCAGCACATTGTCGGCCAACCAGCCACCAATCAGTGGTGTCAGATAGACAAGAGCGGTGAAAGTACCATAAAGGGAAAGTGCATCAGCCTGGGTCCATCCCAGACCTCCACCGCCCTGATTTTGAACCTGGTCAACAAGATACAGAACCAGAATAGCCCGCATCGCATAGTAACTGAATCGCTCCCACAGCTCTGTTGTAAACAGCAGGAACAATCCCTTTGGGTGACCCAACATGGTCCCCTGAGGTTTTACTGCGCTCATTAAAACTCCACCTTCAGCTTGTGTACGTCTGAGCGGCTACATAGGCCGTCAGCAATTATCGGCAAACAGACTTTTCCACGACGGCAACAGCAGATGAAGATCCGGTTGCGAACATCAAAAAGGCAATTCACAGGACTTTTTTATCGTTATTGGCATTGAAATGCCTAAAATACCAAGTTTATATACCCTTTAATGACGACAAAAGTCAATGCGGATGCGGCCATTCGAACTGTCGGTGAGCGTAACATTTGGCAAAAATAGGAGTGGGTATTGAGGACTTCAGGCCGTGTAGTAACGCCCGAAATTAACTAAATTGATACATAGTGATACAAAATAAGCAGACGACTAATGGATACTTTCCTTCATAAGGGCATTTTAGTAGTATGCTTGGCTGCCAATGGAATGCTGAATTCACCTGATTTATACCTTGAGAGTTGCAAATGAATGCCTGGTACCTGCTTTACTGTAAACCGAAAAGTGAGCTAAGGGCTCAACAAAATCTCCATTTGCAACAGATTCAAACTTATCTACCAATGGTTCGTATCAAAAAAAAGGTTCGAGGCAAGGATGTGGTCGAATCGGCTCCGCTGTTTCCCAACTATCTGTTTGCGAGGTTTGATCCCACTGTAACCAGTGTCGCTCGAATCAAATCTACCCGTGGTATTGCCAGTATTGTTGACTGTCGTGAACAGATGACGCCTTTATGCCATTTGGTGTTTGCACTTCGAAGGCAGGAGAAGACCCTGGGGATAATAGATATCACAGAATCTGCCTGGACTACGGAATCTAAAGAAAACCGTGCAGACTATGAGTTTTCGCCTGGTGACAAAGTGCAGTTTGTTGAAGGCCCGTTTACAGCTCTTGAAGGGGTGTTTGAGAAACACAGCAGTAATGAAAGGTGCATGATACTTCTAGAGGTGCTGGGCAAAATGCAGTTGATGAAAGTACCCAGAGAGCAACTGATGCCAGCGCCTTTGGCTGCGAAGGATATGTGAGACCTTGCCATAGGTTGCTGTAAGACATTTGCCATTCGTGCAGGTATTCATCTTGAGTTCATATTCACTGTTGAAGAGTTATTAGCCTGATATGTTGTCAAAGTGACGAAGAATTGACTTTTAGAGTGCTAAGCGGGAGATGACACACATAGTTACGGCTGTTTTGGTGAAAATTGCAACAGGGAAGTGAGATTGCAGCTGATATAATGCCGCGCTTGCTTGAGAGCATAGTAGATAGGGATTGTTGAGATAGGGTGATTAGTTACCAGAGTGGCTTACGAATAGCTGTTTTAAAAGCAATTATCCGTAAGTTACTAAAAATTAGGTGTTTAGAGGAATCTAAGGGCAATTTGGAGGCCGTAATCCATGGGCGGTAGCGTGCTCGAAGAGCATCGAATGAATAGTTTCATTCGTTTAGCTATAGCCGAAGGCCTCTGGCGGTCACGCGGGTCGGTAGCGTGCCTGAATTTCCAGAATGCTACTTCGTCGCTATAGAACGGCCTACAGACAAGGCTCTGCTACTGCTTTCACTAATCCGTAAGTGTAGTGTTCAACAATCTGCTGTCGGTTATCAGTATTCCGTAAGCGCAGCGTTCCGTAATCTGTTGTCACTAGCTATTGCCTTTAATCTCGGCACTCACTGTCATTTTGCAGAACCTAGAACCTAGAACCTAGAACCTAGAACCTAGAACCTAGAACCTAGAACCTAGAACCTAGAACCTAGAACCTAGAACCTAGAACCTAGAACCTAGAACTAAATTCAGCTCTTCCCCAGAGCATTAAAATAATTCCAATCCTAAATCTTGTAGTCTTTGCCACGGAGAAACCGGTGTTTAACAAAACCAAAACCCTCATCATTGCGGGCCTGAGTGCTTTGGCAATCCTGACGGGACAGGCCAATGCCATTGCCCCATCCCCCCAGATGATTGAGCAATTTAAACAGTTGCCTCGAGCCGAGCAGGAGCGTTTGGCTCGTCAGTACGGTATTGACCCTTCAATGATTTCCGGTGGCAGTAATCAATCCACACAACTTGCCAATCCTCAGGTGGTAGCACCGCGTTCTGACGCGGCCCAGGTCCAGGACCAGTCAGCATCGGCCCAAAAAGTGGTGGACTTCAGTGAAGATGAACATGAAAAAAAGCTTAAGCGCTTCGGAATCGAATTGTTTGCGGGTTCTCCAACGACCTTTGCTCCGGTGTCTGATGCGCCAGTCCCTGCTGACTACATGATTGGTCCAGGGGATAACATCAAAGTTCAATTGTTCGGTAAAGAAAACAAAGACTTTACTTTGGTTGTAAATCGTGATGGCAGTATTAACTTTCCCGACCTTGGTCCTATCTCTGTAGCCGGATTGACCTTTTCCGAGCTGCGCGAGTCGCTCGGCAAGCAAATCAAAAATCAGATGATTGGTGTTGATGCAAATATCACCATGGGCGAGCTGCGCTCTATCCGCATTTTTGTGGCCGGTGATGCATTCCAACCCGGTTCTTATACTGTTTCCAGTCTGTCAACCGTAACTCAGGCCTTGTTTGTGGCTGGCGGTATTAATGACATCGGCTCACTGCGAAATATTCAGGTAAAACGCAATGGCAAACTGGTTGGTAAATTCGACCTCTATGATTTGCTGATGAAGGGGGACGCCTCGGGCGATATTCGTCTGCAATCCGGTGACGTCGTATTCATCCCGTCAGTGAAAGCACAGATCAATGTGACTGGTGAAGTTCGTCGTCCTGCAATTTATGAATTGAAAAATGGTGACACCCTGGGTGATGTATTGACGATGGCAGCCGGTCTACGCACTGGCGCTTTTCCGAAGTCCAGCACTGTTGAGCGTTTCAACAGTCAGGGTATGAAAACCATTGTCAATGTAGATTTGACCTCTTCAAAAGGACAAAAAGTAAAAGCACAGGCCGGTGATTCCCTCAACGTAAAGTCGGCTTCCAATCAGTTTGAAGATGCGATTACAGTTGTAGGCGCAGTGGTTCGTCCGGGTAAATACCAGTGGTTCGAAGGGCAACGCATCAGTGATTTGTTTCCCTCCATTTGGGGCGAACTTGCGTTGTCAGCCGATCTTGACTTTGGTTTGGTGATCCGTGAAATCAATGCCTTTGGTGATATCGAAGTGTTGCAGTTTGCGCCTGGTAAAGCGATTACCGTAAAAGACCCAGCACAAAACCTAACATTGAATGCGCGTGATAAGGTGATCATCTTCAACTTCGATGATGAAACTCAAAATCGTTATGCCCTGAACAAACTTGTAAAGGCAAGAGTCAGCAAGGTCGAAGCCTTGACCGGAGACAGCTTGGTTGGCAGTGATTTATTCAAAGCCGGTTTCAGTCAGCTACAACAGCGTATGCTCAGTCAACGCAGCGAATTGGGCGGAGTAGTCGTTTCTGGCGAAAATAAAGCTGAAATGAATGATCAACAAGAACTCATCACCAGTGAAGTTAACAAGATGTTGGCTAACATGTTTGAGGACGCAGACCTTATTCGCCTGAGTGGAGAGATGAATCGCAACGAATTGCTTTATCCAATTATTGTGAAACTGAACGCACAGGCACGTGCAGGCACCCCCGTTAAGGTCGTCGCAATCAATGGCCAGGTGCGCCATCCTGGTATATACCCTCTTCCCAACAATGCAGATGTGTTGACATTAATCACTGCAGGCGGAGGTTTGAAAGAAGGTGCATATACGGCAAGGGCAGAATTGACTCGTACTGTCACTGATAATCAGGTATCGCAAATCGAGCATATTGGTGTAGCGTTGGCTGACGCTATGGCGGGTAACAAAGCCTCTAATATCGCTTTGAAAGGTCGAGACATCTTAACGGTGAAAACCACCCCGGACTGGCAGGACTACCAATCAGTCGAAATCCGAGGTGAGGTTAAATTCCCTGGTGTTTACAATATCCGCCGTGGTGAAACATTAGGCGGAGTGATTAACCGCGCAGGAGGCTTTACTGAATATGCCTATCTGCCAGCATCAGTGTTTGTGCGTGAGTCCATTCGCAAGCAGGAAAAGCTGGAAATTAAAAAACTGGCGGATCAATTGCGACGTGACATCGCTACCCGCGGAGTCTCAAAGGATGGCAATGTGGTTAACTACGCCGACGCTCAGCTAATGTTAACTGACCTGGAAAATATGAAACCAGTGGGGCGCTTGGTTGTTGACATGCCTGCTATTGCCATGGGTGTTCAGCAGGCTGACATCCAGTTAGAAAATCAGGATATCGTTTACATCCCATCCAACCGTCAAACCGTATCTGTCATGGGTGAAGTTCAGCATGCTTCCACTCATAGATACAAAAAAGGTCTGACAGTGGACGACTACTTGGAGATGGCCGGCGGCCCGCGTAAACGCGCCGATGATGACCGTATCTATGTACTCAAAGCCGATGGCAGCGTGATGCTGCCAAGTGCTTCACTCTGGTTCAACAACCGCGATGAGCTTATCCCTGGAGATACGGTTATCGTGCCACTTGATACAGAGTATAAAGATAACCTGACCCTATGGAGCCAGGTCACTCAGATCATCTACAACACCGCAGTAGCAGTCGCCACGATCTCAGGGTTGTAACTGGCGTAGCAAGTTCAGGAGCTAGGTTCTAGGATGCCTCTTCGAGGCGCTAGGATCTAGAATCTAAACCTTAGTACCTATCATAGAACCTAAAGGATTAGGTATGAAATTTGAAAATCTTGACGAATGGAAGCGAGCATGCCGTTTATCTTGCAATATTTATAAGGTGCTTAAAGACTGTCGAGACTTTGGTCTGAGAGATCAGATGACTCTTGCTGCCGTGTCTATAGCTTCGAACATTGCAGGGGGTGAGGAAAGAGAATCTCAGGCTGAGTCTGCGAGGTTTCTCTACTTTGCAAAAGGTTCTACAGGTGAACTTGTCACTCAGCTATATATTGCTATAGAGATCGGAGTTGTTGAGAAAGAGTCTGGCTTATTGCTAATAAAAGAAGCCAAGGAAATCTCAGCAATGATTGCAAGCCCGATAAAAATTCGAAAAGGCAGTGTGAAAGAAGATGCTGCTGATTACACTTTTCAACCTAGAACCTAGAACCTAGAACCTAGAACCTAGAACCTAGAACCTAAAAACACATGACCAATCAAATTCAAAATCATCAAAACTACACTGATGCACAATTCTCGCAAATGACGCGGGATGATGAAATCGATCTCCGAGAACTATTCTCAGTCATATGGCAAGGTAAATGGCTAATTATTGCTATCACTACAGTATTTGCCATCGGCTCTGTAATTTTTGCACTGAGCCAACCAAATATATATAAGTCTGAAGCTTTACTTGCGCCTGCTGAATCAGAAAGCAGCGGTGGCGGTCTTGCTGCACTAGCAGGTCAATTCGGTGGCCTAGCAAGTATAGCAGGCATAAATTTAGGCGGTGGCGGTGCTGACAAGTCACAACTTGCGATTGAAGTCATGAAATCACGTCAGTTTATAAGTGACTTTATTCAAAAGCACGAAATTCTGCCAGAATTGATGGCCGCAGAAAAATGGGACATGGCTAACAATGATTTAATTTTTGATCCTGAATTATACGATTCGCAATCAAAAACGTGGGTACGGGAAGTTAAAGCACCATTTAAACCTGAGCCATCTATGCAGGAAGCATACAAAGCGTTTTCAAAAAAGTTTTCTGTTAATACTGCAAAAGACACTGGCATGGTAACAATTTCTGTTGAACATTTGTCGCCAGCGGTCGCTCAGCAATGGGTCGAATGGCTGATTGCAGACATCAACCAAGTTATGAAACAGCGTGATGTTGAAGAAGCTCTCAGAGGTCAAGATTTCTTAGAAGACCAGCTTAGAAAAACTAATGTAACAGATATGCGCACTGTATTGTACCAATTGATGGAACAGGCACAAAAAACTATTATGTTTGCAAATGTGCGGGACGAGTATGTGTTTAAGACAATTGACCCCGCATTAATTCCTGAGGAAAAGGCTGGACCAAAACGTGCTTTGATTTGTATATTGGGCACATTACTTGGTGGAATGCTGAGTGTTGTGATTGTATTGGTTCGATTTGCATTCAGAAATCAAGAATCAAGAATCAAGAATCAATATCATATGTAAATGCCTATTAGAGCTGGTTTTGTAAGATAAATGAAATCACGGAATTACAATGAGATAGTCAAATCAAGCAATCTCATTTTGAATAAAAGTTGTCTCAGAAGGCAAAATCCCCGAGATGAATAGAAAGTAAAAGCTCGCAATTTTGAACAGTTATGATTAAAAATGTCTTTTCCCGAGGAAGCTACAGGAATCCAATTCCTGTAAACAGCGAAATCGGTAATGTTCATAAATATGTGTCATTTGAATAAGATAAAAAAGGATATTCAAATGACCAAACCTACTTTCGTCATTGACGCTGCCATTGAAGTATTCGGGGCCGTTAAAGATCTGACTGGCAAAGATGGCATTCTCACTCTGCTCATCAAGCAGCTTACTGAGGTGACACTTAATGTTGAAATCGACCAGCATCTTGAGGCTAAGCAACCCGGTAACTGCAGAAATGGCAAGACCAGCAAGACACTTGAAAGCGCCACTGGTAGCTCTGAGTTGCTGAAGTCACGTGATCGAGATGGTTGCTTCGAGCCGCAACCTGTCAAAAAGAACCAGACCTATCTTATCGATGAGATGGAGGGCAAATCATTGCGCTGTTTTCACTGGTACCAGTTATCTGGATATCCGAGTCCATATCGCCGACTTGTACGGTATTGAGGTTCCTAATGTCACTATCAGCGTGATTACCGACAAACTACTACTAGAGCTTCAGGCTTGGCGTGAACGTGATTTGGAAGCGTTTTACCCCATCCTCTGGGTTGATGCTATTCACTATAAAATTAAAGAAAATGGCCGCTTTGTTAGCAAAGCTATGTAAACCATACTGGCGCACGATGTGGAGGGCAAAAAGGAGCTGCTGGGCTATATATCTCTGAGAGTGAAGGCGCACATCAGTGGCTGAACATACTGACCGAGCTGCATAATCGTGGCATCAAAGACACCTGATTGCCTGTGTCGATGGGCTTAACGGCTTCCCTGAAGCCATTTACCTGCACACAGTCTGTAGTCTCATGCAACATCCACCAAATTCGCAGCTCGATGAAGTATGTGCCATCCAAGAATCAGAAGGCGTTTATGAAGGACTTGGAGTGTATCTACAAGGCGACCACACTGAATTCCGCAGAAATGGCACTGGCCGAATTGGAGGCCAAGTGGGGCGATAAATTCCCATGGTGATTAAATCCTGGCGCAACAAGTGGGCGCTACTATCAACCGATTTTAAATACCCGGAATACGCACGAAAGGCAATCTACACCACCAATGCCGTTGAAGTCGTGCACCGCCAGTTTCGCAAACTGGCCAAAACTAAGGGCGGTTTTGTCAACGAGAACAGTTTACTCAAACTGATCTATGCCGGTATATTGAAGGCGAAGAAGCGATGGTTACACCCGATTCAAAACTGGAATTTGACGTTGTTACAATTATCTATCCATTTTGAAGGGCGGCTGGATGCCCACATCGATCTGTGATTTTTAACTTGACACAGAATTTTTAACACTTTCGCCAAAACGTTTCCCAATGAAAATGATACAAGTAGTCAACAACGCCCTTGATTGAATTCGGCACAGGGGAAAGGTCTATGTATCCAGAGCAATTGTATGAGATTTTTCATTTTTAAAAGGCTTTTGTGTAATTAACATCTTCTAATTTACACATTATTTCCTCAACTCTCGTAACAACATGGGATACTCAATTAAGGAGCAATTTATAGGTCATCGTTAGTATTTTTCAATGTAAAAGAAGCCGAATTGTGACTAAATTGACTAACCAATTTATGAGCTTTTTAAGTTATAAAAGATTACCGGCAAGCTACTAAAGTAGAACACAAATTGTCAGATATTATTTTGCTCACGATTTGTGGCGTACTATCAGGTTTTGACTCTTAGGAATAGAGAGTTTCATTCTAATTATTAAAATATTCTAGTGAAGAAAAAGAATTAAAGTAAGTTTACTGTTACAGAATGTAATCTAAAAGCAAAAGTCAGTTTTGGTATTAGTGGATTGCTCTGAGATTTATGTTGAGTGAGCTAAAATTTACTAAATATTAAGATTCAGATTTAAATTATATAAACTTGTTTTTGATCCTATATTTGGTTCCTTTTTTATGTTGTTGGAGGATTAATGCTTGAGAGTCTATATTTATTGACGCTAATTCTGGTCTTGTTTATTCTAAAATCACATCCAACAAGTCTGATATTTGTATTTTTAATAAATTTTTTGACTGGCTTTACTTCAGTCATAACTTCATTTATTAATTACGAGCTTGTTTCTTTTGACAATGAAATAGTTATTCAATTACTTTTGGTATTGAACTTTTCAATTACAATTCTTCATGTGATAAGTCTTTTGTTAAAGAAAAGGTCCGTAAGTATTATATACAGGTTAAGAAAGTATAAGTATTCTAAATTGGTTTTATATTTTTTCTCATTATTTGCTATATTAGTTGTTTATCAGAATGTAAGCTTAGGGTTTGAAGTGCTCTCTAATGGTTATATTGCAGGGTATAAAAGTGCTTCTGAACAAGTGATAAAGGCAACCTCATTATTTCCATTTTTACTGATCTTTTATTTTTTGATATTTTCTAAATACCTAAATGATAAGAAGGTTTATTACTTAATAATAATGCTAGTTGTTGTCATTAGTTATTCTATGTATGGAAGTCGCTCTTTCTTTATTTATAGCTTTATATCAATTATGGCCTTTTTACTAGTATTAAAAAAAGTCACTTATAAAAAGTGTTTTTCTTTATCAATAATGTTGTTACCAATGATTGTTATTGCTGGAGCTTTAAGGGAGGGAGGAGCTTCCGAAGGGGGCTCGATTTTGTTAAGAATGGCGATTGAATTAGCTAACATACCAATGATTATTTCCAACTTAGATATAATTAGCAATTTGGATCAATCTTTATTGATGGTTATATTGACTACTCTTCCGCAAAGTATAATTGTACCGTTGGGGGCAGAACCTTTAAATTCGCTAGCTACAGAGTTTGCTGTCGCATATGATCCTGGATGGGCCGAGGCTGGTGGTGGATTTGGTTTTTCGTTTGTCGGTGAAATTTACTATCGTTTTGGATATGTAGGTCTAGTATTCATACCTTTTTTAGTTATTATACTTTTAAATAAATTAGAGGGCAAGTTTATACAAGGAGATGACTTTGATAAAGCTTTAATTCTAACAGGTTATTATGGGATACTTATGTGGGTAAGAGGTGATTTCATAGAAATATCAAGATTGTTATTGATTGTTTTGTTCTTTTACTATTCAAAAAGATTAGCTTATCGAAATGGAAAGTAAAAAATTTTTTGCATTAACACTTGTTCTTTACTTAAGCTCTTTAATTTCATATTATATACAGATTAAAATAATTGATATATATGGCTTGCAGGTTAAATATGATTTTGACTTGTTTATGAGTTATCTCCAGATCGCAATTACTTTAGCAATTTTTGGGTTGCCAAATGCAATTTCTCTAATGGTAAGTAGAGAGAAAAAAGTACCAAGAAGCCTTTACAAATATTGTTTATTAATGGCTGTTATCTCTACGATAGTTTTAGGTGTTTTTTTTCTAGAAAATCATTATTTAATACTTCCTGTTCTATTTGTATTTATCTATATCTCTCTATTCAATGATTTAAATGTCGGAGTGATGAACTCTATAGGGATGTTTGAATACCCTAGAGTTTTACAATTAATGGGCAATATAGTTTTATTGGCTTTTGTGCTTAGTAATCCTATAAAATTTTTTTCTGGCATTAATATTGATGAAAAATATTATGCATTGATGTTTATTGTTACACCTATACTTCCTTTGTTTTGTTTTATATCTTTAAGTAAGCGATATAAAACAAAATCGATGATCTACCAGACTATTAGCTTAAGAAAAATATTCAATTATGTGAGCTATATATATATATTCTCAATTATGTCAATAGTAATGACAAGATTGCCATATATAAATTTTTCGGAATTTTTAGATAAACTCTCTTTAGCTCAATATACATTGTCTTTATCATTGTCTAATTTTATTGTAATACCCTTAAACCTATTGACATTAAAAGTTTTAAGTTCTGAAATGAAGAAAGAAGTAAATGTTTTTTTAGTCAACTCCTTCTTGCTTTTTATAGTTGTCACCATAGCCTTGCTAATTTTCTTATTTTCAGAGTATTCTTACTTCTTATTAAATATGGTAAATATATATTCATCCGAAATATTAATATCTACATTTTTGTTTGTTTCTCTAATGGCAATCTCGAGTGTTAATTTGTCAATTGCTTTAAAGATGCAAAAGAAATTAAAGGAATTTATAGTTCTTGATCTCATTTTAATTTCGGTGATCTTTGTTATTACATTGAATCTGATTGTGACTTTCGAAAGCTTAAGTGAGTACAATTATTTTATTTCTGGTGCAGTTTTATTAAAGATGATATTGCAAGTTTATATCTTAAGAGGTGAAAATGTATACGATCGTAATTGCTAATTATAATCGAGTAACTGAGCTTAAAAGGTGCTTGGACTCTATTGAGGTAGCATTTTCCGACTTTACCAAACCTGAAATAATTGTGGTAGAAGATGGTTCTAAAACATGGCTAGATGACCCGAGAGTATCTCAACATTTACATTTAAAGAATAATGGAGGGCCAGTTAGAGCAAGGTTGAAAGGTTCTGTTTTTGCTAGTCATGAATACATTATATTGCTAGACAGTGATGATACTTTGTTGCAAGACTCTATTAATACGATTGAAAATGTTAGAGCTAACAATCGAGGTTATGATTTATATGGCTTCACTTTTAAGGGCGGAGAAAGTTTAGTTGATTTTGGCGTCAAATCAATTCATGAATATTGCGATTTTGTAAAATTCGAAGGCCGCCCATCAGATTACATGATGATTGTAAAATCTGATGTATTGAGAAAATATGTAACAAGTCATGCATTCCGTTTGTCTGAGATATGGTTATTTAGTGAAATCTTTAAAGAACATAACTGCTTTTATAGTGGAAGGTCTACCTTTGAGTATCATCAAGATGCTCAAATACAATTATCTAAGAATCGAGATTACAAGTTGAAACTAGGTAAATATGAGAGACAAAGTGTTTCAAAATCTGTTCAGTATTTTCTTTCATTTACTTCAATATGTAAATTTCACACTTTAGATAAAGCATGGAGAAGACGGTTGATAAAAGAAAGTATACTATGTCTTGATATTAAGTCATTGTTGGAAGTGATATGTTTAAAAAGATTATGAAATATCTTTACTTTAAGATAAAATATAAAAATACTAAACTTAGTCTTAAAACTCTTGATATTCCTCTTCATTCAAAAATTGGTTATATGAATACGATTGAGGCCGGAGTGTATATTGATGGTGATTTCAGTATTGGTGATTTTTCTTACATTAATAGAGGTACGATATTGTCTAATGTAAAAGTAGGAAAATTCACATCTATATCATCAAACTGTAGCCTCGGTGGATTTGAGCATCCAATAGACTTTTTTACTACACACCCTATTTTATTTAATAGTTATTATGGTGCCAAACGAGTCTTAAACATTTCATGTAAAGAAACTATAATTGGTAATGATGTTTGGATAGGTCATGGAGCTATTGTAAAGCAAGGTATTACTATATCAGATGGAGCTGTAGTTGCCGCAGGTTCTGTTGTAACAAAAGACATACCTTCTTATGAAATATGGGGGGGGGTTCCTGCAAAGAAAATTAAAGATAGAACTGTAACTAAGTTCCCTTATGGCACTATTAAATGGTGGGATCTCAGATTGGAGAGGATTCAAGAATGGAGCGAGTACTAATCCTAACTATTAGGGCTAAAGGTGGGGGAGCAGAAAAAATTATTGAACAATTGGTGTCTTCCTGTCATGAAACATTTGATTGGGTCAATATGGAGTCTTTATTACATTACTCTATTTTTCTAAGATACGTAAAATTTATAATATTAGTTTATTCAAAAATAAAATTTGCGGATAAGGTAATAATTGGAACTGAAGGTATTTTAGGGTTGGTTATACTGCCATTCAAAATCATATATAGAAAAAAAAAGTTTATCCTTTGGAATCATTGTTATTTTGAAGAATACAAGAAATTTTTGAGTTTTAAAAATAGGCTTTTGTATAAAGCTTCATATACATCTTACCCTAGAAGAATCAATTCATCTCCAGTTAGTCAGAAAGGGGTGTTTATCCCTAACCCTTTTGAATTTAAGAAGAATGTCTCAAAAAATGCATTTATCACGGGAAAAAGTATAACGCTGTTGTCAATATCAAGCCTTGCTAAGTTAAAAAGGGTTGATTTTACGTTAGATTTACTTGCTAAATTACCAAATAATTTCAAATTGAATATATATGGCGATGGTATTGAAAAAGAGTTCTTGGAATATAAAGTTAAGAACATTAATATTGAGAATCGAGTAACATTTTTTGGTTTTGTAAAATCTCCCTTTTCCATAGAACGAGATGAAGCTAGGATTTTAGTTATTAATTCAAAGACGGAAGCGCTGCCTACTATTATTTTAGAAGCTATTGATAATGGTGTTCCTGTTATTGTTAATACTTATGCTGGATCTGATTATTGGCGAGATTTTAAGTCTGTTTTTGTGGTTGATACTATAACTAGTGAAAAGGTTGTTGAGCTGAGTCAGCTCTTTAATAAAATGAATGAAGAAGATTACTGTAATTTATTTTATGCAGATATTAATAAGTTGGAAGTTCAACATTCATATGAAAAATTTATTGAACGGCTTTTTTATATGCAATAAGACTTATACTTTTAATGGCTAATGTGAGTAGAAATTATCTTTGGAAGTTATCTTTTTTGTGATTAATAGATTATTATATCTTGAATAAATAATTATATTTTTACTCAGGAGTCATCTACTTTTTATAATGATATAAACGGAAATGTAGTGAAATGAAAAAGATATGTCTTATCGTTACAACAAATGCCAAATTTGATGTAATAGAACAATTTTTTGGTTCTTTGAGTGCTCAAAATACGAATTATATTATAGATTTGATTTTTGTTAATCAAAATATTAAAAAATACCACGGTTATGATTTTCCAGAAAATATAAATCTTATTACCATTGAGGTCAATCATCTTGTATCTTTGTCTAAGGCGAGAAATATCGCATTGTCATGTCTTGAGTTAAAAGAATATGATTTTATAGCTTTTCCTGATGATGATTGTTGGTATGAAGAATGTCTAATTGAAAAAGTAGTTGATTTTTTTGAAGCTAATATTGATTGTGATATTCTATGCACTAATGTTTTAGACCCCAGTAATAATAAGACATACGGGGGGCGCCCGGTAGATGTAATTAAAGTTGTAACTAAGTTTAATGTATTTAAATATCCAATTTCAGTAGGTATATTTGTTCGGCTTGAAAATGTTGAACACGATCAAATTTACTTTAATGAGAAATTGGGTGCTGGAACTAAGGTCGGTTCAGGAGAAGAAACGGAATTCATATATAGACTTATAGATATAAATAATAAATGCGTGTACGTAGGAGATATATTTGTTTATCATCCTGTAGTTGATAGTAACTATGCTATATCAGATATAGCTAAGTATTATAAATACAGCATTGGTTTCGGCTATTTGGTAAGGGAAATGTTTGATGATGGTAATTGGCGTATTCTGTTTTATTACCTGTATATATTGTTCCGTATTTCAGGTGGCCTTGCTTTCTCTTTGAGTAATAATGTCAATAGAAAAGTGTATCTCTATCGTCTTAAAGGTATTGTAATTGGCTTTCTTAAGGTGATCGAATGATAGTTTATGATGGTATTATTAATCATATTCAATCTCATGGTGGAGTAAGTGTTCTTTTTCATGAGTTAAATAAAAGAATGAAATTAGGAGAAAGTAAGTACTTTACTTATGGAGATGGAGGTGAGTTAAAGAATAATGCAACGAAATTGTCACCTAGATTGTTTGAGAGATATAGAAGATTTAACTTAAACTTGTCAAGCAATGATATTTTTCATTCTACATATTATCGATTACCAACATCAAAATGTAAAATTGTAACCACCGTACATGACTTTACATATGAAAAGTATGTTACAGGACTTCCTAAAAAGGTGCATTCTTTTCAAAAAAACAATGCTATTATGAATAGTGATAAAATTATTTGCGTTTCACATAATACCGCGAATGATTTATTAAAGTACTGTCCTGTTCCTGAGTCGAAGATTGAAGTTGTTTATAATGGTGTTTCAGAAGATTATTATCCATTGAACTTAAACAGTGACGATTATGTTGTATTTGTAGGATCTAGAGCAAAGTATAAAAACTTTAATATAACAGTAGAATCTGTTCGTCGAATTAGAGACGTTAAAATGATTATTGTTGGTGGTGGAAAGCTAACGGATAAAGAAACTGATTTTTTGAATAAAAATCTTCCTGGTCGTTATGAAGTCAAAGGTTTTTTGACTAATTCGGATCTAAATTTAATTTATAATAAGGCATTGGCATTGGTTTATCCCTCACAATATGAAGGCTTTGGTATACCCGTGTTAGAAGCTATGCGAGCTAGTTGCCCTGTTATCGCACTTAACTGTTCTTCCATCCCAGAGGTAGCAGGTGATGCCGCCATATTGCTTGAAAGAGCAAATGCAGCAGAATTATCCGAGGCTATTTCTATGTTGATGAATAGTAAATGTCGGTATGAGGTTATCGCCGCAGGATTACAAAACGCGAAACGATTTTCTTGGGATAACTGTTGTAGAGAAACAAAAAAGATATACGCATCACTTTAAGGTAAGGTCAATATCAAATGACAAAAAAAACTGCTTTTATTACCGGAATTACTGGTCAAGATGGATCATATTTAGCAGAGTTGTTAGTCGAAAAGGGTTACGTAGTTCATGGGCTTATTCGTCGGGCTTCTTCTTTTAACACCGAGCGTATTGACTCAGCGATTGCGAACTCAGGCAATATCCATCTTCACTATGGTGACCTTACGGACTCATCAAATCTTATTCGATTGGTAAAAGAAATCCAACCCGATGAAATTTATAACCTAGGTGCAATGTCCCATGTGGCAGTTTCTTTTGAGTCCCCAGAATACGCAGCTGATGTCGACGCTATGGGAACTATTCGTTTACTTGAAGCTATTCGTATCAATGGACTTGAAAAAAGAACGCGCTTCTATCAAGCATCGACTTCTGAGCTTTATGGCGAGGTTCGTGAAATCCCGCAAAAAGAGACAACTCCTTTCCATCCACGCTCACCTTATGCAGTTGCAAAAATGTACGCGTATTGGATTACTGTAAATTACCGTGAGTCATACGGTATGTATGCGTGTAACGGCATTTTGTTTAATCACGAGTCTCCGCGTCGTGGTGAAACGTTTGTTACGCGTAAGATCACGCGTGCAATTGCGAACATTTCTCAGGGGCTTGAGTCTTGTCTTGAACTCGGTAATATGGATGCTTTGCGCGATTGGGGCCATGCGAAAGATTATGTTCGTATGCAATGGATGATGTTACAGCAAGATATAGCAGATGATTTTGTTATTGCGACAGGCAAGCAAATCTCAGTGCGTGAGTTTGTTAGCATGTCAGCCAAAGAAGCTGGCATCGAGTTAGAGTTCTCTGGCAAGGGGGTCGACGAAGTTGCAACCGTAACATCGGTAGATTCAGAAAAAGCACCGGCAGTGTATGTTGGTGATGTGATTGTTCGTGTTAGTCCGAAGTTCTTCCGGCCGGCAGAAGTAGAAACGCTACTAGGTGATCCTAGCAAAGCAAAAGCAAAATTGGGTTGGGTGCCAGAGATCACAGTAGAAGAGATGTGTGCAGAAATGGTGGCTGCGGACATCGCTAAAGCTAAACAGCATGCGATTCTTAAAGCTCATGGCTTCGATATTTCTATCTCATTAGAGAATACCAACACCTTCACGAAAGCGAAACAAGAGTTGGACATTAAAACGCACGGCTTAGCAGGTGAATAACCATGTCTAAAAGAGTCTTTGTTGCTGGTCACCAGGGCATGGTGGGTTCTGCTATTGTTCGCCAATTATCGAAATGTGATGATGTCGAGATCGTTACTCGTACTCGTAGTGAGTTGAATTTACTCGATCAGAGTACTGTAAACGCGTTTTTTGATACAGAGCACATCGATGAGGTGTATATTGCTGCTGCAAAAGTGGGTGGCATTCATGCCAATAATACTTATCCGGCAGAGTTTATTTACGAAAACTTGATGATGGAATGCAACATCATCCATGCAGCACATAGTAACAACGTACAACATCTCTTATTTCTAGGGTCATCCTGTATTTACCCTAAACTGGTTGAGCAGCCAATGCAGGAAAGTGCACTGCTAACCGGAACGCTAGAATCCACCAACGAGCCATATGCAATCGCCAAAATCGCAGGTATTAAGCTGTGTGAGTCTTATAATCGCCAATACGGTCGTGATTACCGAAGCGTGATGCCAACAAATCTCTATGGGGAAAATGATAATTTTCACCCGGAGAATTCTCACGTTATTCCTGCATTGATGCGTCGTTTCCATGAAGCTAAGCATCGGGGGGATGCTGAGGTAGTTGTTTGGGGCACGGGTACGCCAATGCGCGAGTTTCTTTACGTAGATGATATGGCTGCAGCATCTGTTTATGTGATGGAGCTAGACCGCGAGACCTATCTTGCTAACACTGAACCTATGCTTTCCCACATTAACGTAGGTACTGGGGTTGATTGCACTATCCGTGAAATGGCTGAAACTATGGCAAAAGTTGTAGGTTTTGATGGTTCTGTCGTATTTGATACGACTAAACCAGACGGTACGCCTCGTAAACTGATGGATGTTCAGCGCCTCGCCTCACTTGGCTGGCAGTATAGCATTGATTTAGAATCCGGTTTGCGTCGGACATATCAATGGTTTTTGAATAACCAAGATAACTTCCGTAAATAGCTTGTACACGTAAGGTTCCGTAATGACGCAACGACTCGACGAGTTAACATTTAAAACTGTCGTTGCATCTACGCCACTGGTTTCGATAGACCTGATCGTCCGTAATGCGAACGATCAGGTTTTATTAGGATTAAGGACAAATCGCCCGGCTCAAGGTTATTGGTTTGTTCCTGGTGGTCGTATTTGTAAAGATGAAACGTTTGAACAAGCGTTTTTGAGATTGACACAATTGGAGTTAGGTCAATCTATTGGACTGATGGATGCTACTTTTCTTGGACCCTATCAGCACCTTTATGATGACAATTTTTCAGGCACTCAATTCTCAACTCACTATGTTGTGTTGGGCTATCAGATTGATAGCGATATCCCCATTCGCAAACTTCCCGTAGAGCAACATCATAACTACCGGTGGTGGGATATTGAAGACCTCTTAGCATCAGATCTTGTTCATCGAAATACAAAAGCATATTTTTGTGACAGTTATAAATAATAAAGTAGGTAAGTTCTATGCTTTTACCTGTGATAATGGCCGGAGGCTCTGGAAGTCGACTATGGCCTCTTTCGCGTAGTTTATATCCAAAACAGTTTATTAATCTCGCCAGCGATAAGTCGATGTTACAAGAGACGATTGCACGTCTTTCTGGTTTAGAACATCAAGCTCCTCTATTGATATGTAATCAAGAACATCGTTTTATTATCGCAGAGCAGCTGAGGCAACAACGTGTAACCCATAGTGGTATCGTCTTGGAGCCCGTCGGACGTAATACAGCTCCTGCGATTGCTCTTGCGGCGTTACATGCCATTAAAGATGGTGATGATCCCTTGTTGTTGGTGCTGGCTGCCGATCATGTGATCCAAAATCAAGATGCATTTCGTCAAGCTGTCAACAATGCTATCTCATCGGCTGAGCAGGGAATGTTAGTTACGTTTGGGATAGTACCAACCGCACCTGAAACAGGATATGGTTATATTAAACAAGGCGAGGTTTTAGGCTCTGCGTTTCGGGTGGCACAGTTTGTTGAAAAGCCTGATCTCGCTACAGCTAAAGAATACTTTATTTCCGGAACCTACTATTGGAACAGTGGTATGTTCCTGTTTAAAGCGTCTCGTTATTTAGCAGAGCTTAAACTTCATAGGCCTGATATTCTCAGCGCATGTGAAGCTTCGATGTCAGGTGCAAGGCTGGATTTGGACTTTATTCGATTAGCTGAAGATGAGTTTTTACAATGCCCTGATGATTCAGTCGACTATGCTGTAATGGAAAAAACACAAGATGCCCTAGTGGTGCCGATGGAAGCAGGATGGAGCGATGTGGGTTCTTTTAGCGCCTTGTGGGAAGTATCTTCGAAGGACGAAGATGGAAATGTATTGGTAGGTGATGTCATCTCCGACCAAACCCATAATAGTTACGTTTATGCACAAAATAAGCTGGTTTCTACAGTAGGTGTCGATAACCTAGTGATTATTGAAACCAAGGATGCAGTGTTGGTTGCCAATAAAGACAAAGTACAAGACGTCAAAAATATCGTTAACCAACTGAAAGGATTGCAACGTCGTGAGTGGGAGCAACACCGAGAGGTCTACCGCCCTTGGGGGTCGCATGATGAAATCGCGGAAGGTGAGCGCTACCATGTGAAGCATTTATGCGTAAAACCGGGTGAGCAGACCGCGTTGCAAATGCACCATCATCGCGCAGAGCACTGGGTAGTAGTTCAGGGGACAGCAAAAGTCACAAACGGAGAAAAATCCTACTTAGTCAGTGAAAATCAATCTACCTATATTCCGCTTGGTTCTGCACACCGTATCGAAAATCCCGGTAAAGTTGATTTGCATTTAATTGAAGTGCGCTCGGGTAATTACTTGGAAGAAGACGATATCGTACGTTTAGAAGAGTATGGTATAGGATACTGAACATGAATAAGTTAAATACAAGACAGGTAATTGCCAATTCTGGCGTCCAATTTGGTACTAGTGGCGCTCGTGGATTGGTTACCCAGTTCACGCCAGAGGTTTGCGTTGCATTTGGCCATGCATTCATACATGCGTTATCTGGTAGGTTTGAATTTAAGCAAATCGCCATCGCGATTGATAACCGTCCAAGTAGCCCTGAGATGGCCAAAGCCTGTATAGCAGCGATAGAGTCTGTCGGATTAGAGGCGGTTTATTACGGCGTTATACCTACACCGGCTTTGGCTTTCTCCGCCATGCAAGACGGCATACCTTGCATTATGGTTACCGGGAGTCACATACCTTTTGACCGTAATGGCTTAAAGTTCTATCGACCTGATGGCGAAATCACCAAACTGGACGAGCAATTGATTTTGAACGCCGAAGTCGATTTTGATGCTCGTATTATGTTGCCGGAACTCATAGCTAACGATGTTGCAGCGCAACGTTATGTTGAACGATATGTTCAGTTATTTGATGCGACATTACTTCAAGGCAAACGCATTGGTATCTATGAGCACTCCAGTGCAGGACGTGATTTATACCGAGGGTTGTTTGAGGCACTTGGGGCGGAAGTGATTTCCCTTGGAAGGACTGACGAATTTGTGCCAATTGACACTGAAGCTGTAGCCGAGTGCGATAAGCGTAAAGGTAAGATTTGGTCCCAGCAAAATGGACTGGACTTTATTTTTTCAACGGATGGTGATGGTGACAGACCACTCGTTGCAGATGAGACCGGTGAATGGCTTCGTGGTGATATATTAGGGCTGTTGTGTGCACAAGCATTAGGCATAGAGGCGTTAGCCGTGCCCGTCAGCTGTAACACAATGATTGCCGCATCGCCTGCATTCAAGCGAGTGTCCCAAACTAAAATAGGTTCGCCTTATGTAATTGCTGAATTTGATGAATTATCTCGTTATTACAGTTCGGTTGCAGGTTTTGAAGCGAATGGTGGTTTCTTATTAGGTTCCGATATCAGTATTAATGGCAAGTGTTTAAATGCGCTGCCAACCCGTGATGCTGTATTACCGGCGTTGATGCTGTTGGCAGAAGCCAAGCATAGTAAGATAGTTGACTTGCTACGAGCCTTGCCGCGTCGTTTTACGTCGAGTGATCGTATTCAAAACTATGCAACAGAGAAAAGTCAGCAAATTATCGGTAAAGCAACTGAGCAACCAGAATGCTTGCTTAGAACTCTGGGGTTTGAAGACTCCTTGGTTTCGGGAGTTGATGTGACTGATGGCCTAAGAATGACACTGGCATCCGGTGATATTGTTCATTTGCGTCCATCCGGGAATGCTCCGGAACTTCGTTGTTATGCTGAGTCTGATTCAGTTGAAAAGTCAAATGCACTGGTTATTCAGACACTAAATAAATTACAGCATATAGCGCCTACGGATCTGTAAAGAGGGGAGTGCAGGGGTATATCCACCTGCACTTTTCATATAGTCACAAGTGTGAGTTGAAGTTGGCCATATCATGATATTTCAATTAACCAACCCAATTAAAAACTTTCAGTGGGGTTGTCCCGACGCGTTCTTTAATCTATTCAATATCGCAAATCCAGACCGATTACCGCAAGCCGAGTTATGGATGGGAGCGCATCCAAGTAGTAGTTCGCGTTTGACGCTGGATAATCGTGACCATGCATTAGTCGATGTGATTAACGCAAAGCCAGAGTTATGGCTTGGAAAAAAGTGTGAACAGTTCGAGAGTCAATTGCCATTTTTGGTCAAGCTTCTAGCCGCCCATCAACCACTATCCATTCAAGTCCATCCGAGTAAAGAGGCCGCAAAAATTGGTTTCGATAAGGAAAATGCTCAAGGGATTTCTCTGAATGCGCCAGAGCGGAACTATAAAGATGCGAATCACAAGCCTGAGCTGCTTTATGCTATTACACCGTATCTGGCTATGAACGGTTTCCGGAAGCTTGATGAAATTCATCGATTCTTTTCACGTTTAGCATTACCATCTCTTTGCGAAATTATTGAACCATTCCTTTCTCGGCCTTGTACAGAAACATTAGCGCAACTTTTTGAATCCATTTTGCTGTTGGATGAGTCGCTTAAAAGTCAGGCTATCAATGAGTTGCTTAATTGTTATGCTCGCCTAGAAACGTATCCAGACCAGGTAGAAATACTCAAGTTAATTTCAGAGTTTTCTTTTTTATATCCAGATGATGTTGGTTTGTTCTCGCCTCTGTTTCTTAATGTTATTGAGCTTCAACCTGGTGAAGTGATGTATCTGGCTGCCGAGACGCCACACGCTTACATAAAAGGAGTCGGGGTTGAGGTGATGGCCAATTCTGACAACGTGTTACGTGCTGGGCTTACACCGAAGTATATTGACGTCCAGGAGTTATTGGCGAATACCAAGTTTGAGTCGTTAAAAATGTGCGACTTAAAATTAAAACCGGTCGAAACCAATGGTAGGTTGATTTATCCTACTCCTGTTGATGATTTTAAGTTTGATATCATCAAGGCTGGTACCATAGATATTTCTGTATCGTCACCAGAAATTATCCTCTGTATCAATGGAACAGCGACGATCAATAGCGTCCACAGTCAAGTAACCTTAGCAGCCGGTCAGTCGGTCATTATTCCTGCGGTAGCGCCAAGTTACTCACTCACCTGTACCGGAACCGTTGCACGTACTTATTGTTAAATGAAAAAGTGAAAATGAAAGTATCCATAATTACGGTTTGTTATAACTCCGCGAAAACCATCACGGATACTATCGAATCGGTTAAGAATCAAAAGTATTCAAATATTGAGTTTATTGTTATTGATGGAGGGTCCACTGACACAACCCTTGATATTTTGAGCAAGTATTTGGATGTGGTCGATATTTTGGTATCAGAGAAAGACCAAGGGCTTTATGATGCGATGAATAAAGGCTTAGCGCGGGCAACTGGCGATTTGGTCGGGATCCTGAACTCCGATGATATTCTTGCCAATGATTGCATTATAGAACGTATCGTGCAAGCGGCAGAGGGTGTGGATGGTGTATATGGTGATATTGGATTCTACGATGTCACACTGACAAAAAAAACGCGCCATTATTCCTCAAAGGGGTTTCATAAAGCTAAATTCTCTAGGGGGTTTATGCCCGCCCATCCCTCTTGCTACCTTAAGAGAACACTTATTGAACAGGTTGGTCCTTATAGCCTTGACTTTAAAATTGCGGCAGACTTTGATTTTTTAGTGCGTGCGTTTTCCATTTCAAATTCGACCTTTAGGTATCTACCAGAAGAAGTGGTCAAGATGCGGGAGGGGGGGATAAGTACATCAGGTATATCTGCCAATATCCTATTGAACAGAGAAATCATTAAGTCATGTCGAAGTAACGGCTTACCCTGCTCTTGGCTATCGGTTCTGAGTAAATATCCTGAAAAGATAATGGGATTAATATTCAAATGATCTTAATCACAGGTCCCAATGGCTTCCTTGGACGCCATATCATTAAAAATGTGTCTGATAGAGCGCTCGTCTTATTAGGTAGGGGGAGTGTTAGCAAGTTTCCCCGTTATCCTTATTTTCAAGCTGAAATCAATAGCCAGGATAATTACTCACAAGCTTTAGCTGGTTGTAAAACGGTGATCCATTGTGCAGCTCGTGTTCATGTAATGGATGAGCAGGAAAAGAACCCATTAGCACTTTATCTTGAAACAAATGCAGCAGGAACGCTGAATCTAGCCAGACAAGCAATCGAGGCCGGTGTGAAGCGGTTTATTTTTATCAGCAGTATTAAGGTTAATGGTGAGAGTACGCGACTAAATAAGCCATTTAGCGAAGCTGATCCTCATCGACCAGAGGATGATTACGGCGTATCCAAATCGGAAGCTGAGCAGCTACTGTTAGATGTTGCGAAAGGATCTGAAATGGACGTAGTCATCATACGCCCAACTTTGGTCTATGGGCCTGGTGTCAAGGCTAACTTTGCTTCTTTGATGAATTTGGTTTCTAAAGGTATTTCGCTGCCGTTTGGTTGTATTACGCATAATAAGCGCAGTTTGGTATCGGTTGATAATTTGGTTGATTTGATAATCACCTGTATTGATCATCCCAAAGCGGCTAATCAGGTTTTTTTAGTCTCAGATGACTGTGATGTATCCACATCGCAAATGGTACGTGAAATGGCTTTGGCGCTTGGTAAGTCCACTTGGCAATTGCCCGTGCCCATCTGGTGTTATAAACTTGCCGCCAAATTGTTCAATAAATCAGGCGTTGTTGCTCGATTAACTGGCTCACTTCAGGTTGATATTACCCATACCAAACAAACGTTAGACTGGACGCCCCCGCAAACGCTCCAACAAGGCTTTAAGCAAACCGCTGAGGCTTTTTTACAATCCAAAAAAAAATAGTGGTAACTCATGATCCGTATAATAGATTTTTTAGCAGCCTTTTTCGGTCTGCTGTTTCTGTGGCCTATCTTGTTAGTGGTCATCATTATTGGCTTTTTTGATACCGGCTCGCCAATTTTTGTACAAGAACGCGTGGGGCGGCATAAAAAGCCATTTAAGCTGATTAAGTTTCGCACCATGTCAGTGGATACCCAGTCTGTCGCTTCTCACTTAGTAAGTACGGTTTCCATCACCAAACTCGGTGCCTTTTTGCGTAAAACTAAAATTGATGAGTTGCCACAACTGATTAATGTCGTCAAAGGTGAGATGAGTCTGGTGGGGCCGCGTCCGAATCTGTTCAATCAAACTGATTTGATTTACGAGCGAGAAGCTCTAGGTGTCTACGACGTACTGCCTGGTATTACGGGTCTGGCGCAAGTACAAAACATTGATATGTCTACCCCTGCGTTGCTTGCCAAAACCGATAAGCAAATGATTGACACCCTGACGCTGAAGGATTACTTCCGCTATATTTTGATGACAGCCACCGGCAGTGGTGCCGGTGACGCGGTTAAAAAGTAGATATTCAATATAAACTGTCCCAATAGTGCCTCCCCTTGGACAAGAAGGCTGTCTCTTGATAACTTGTTTTTTATTAATCAATTAAGTTTGTAAATTTTTATCTGAGACAGCCCTTGTGGCAGATTTCGCTAACTGAGACATTTTTTGGTTCAGCTGTTAGGCTTGCTCCAATTTAAAATTTCGTTCTGTTGTCAAGATCATTGTTCCGCATGTTGTTTGGCTAGCGTTCTCTGAGTCATAGAGTATATTTGTTGTTTTTAGTGTTTGGGGGTACCTTTTGAACATTTGCTGTGATTGGTATCTGTTTTGTGAGCAAACCTCTTGACGCTGATCGGCCTGTTAGCTTGTTTGTTGTAAATGAATTATTTGGTGGTGTTAAAAATGGATTTTTTCCAGTTTTTATTTTCGCTTAAGAGACCTCAAAAACGCATGGTCAGTGTTGTGGTAGATTCGATCTTTTTGATTCTGTCATTCTGGTTTGCGTTGCTTGTCCGGGTCGATTCTGTTGAGGTGTTGCTCAGTAGTCAGTATTGGCTGCTTATCGCGTTCGCATGTCCAATCAGTATTGCTGGATTTGTAAAGCTTGGTTTGTATAGAGCGGTGCTTCGTTACCTCGGCAGTCAGGCGCTGACCGCTATAGTCTTTGGGGTTGTCCTTAGTACTATTGCACTTGTAACCGTAGCCTATTTCTTCTCAGTCGATTTACCTCGTACGGTGCCCTTTATCTATGCAGCTTTTGCATTGGTATTTGTGGGTGGTGCCAGAGCGATGATGCGCTCTATGGTCGGCAGTGGACTCAACCGTCGGGGTGAGCCTGTTATCATTTATGGTGCCGGTGTTAGTGGGAGGCAAACTGCTTTGGCGCTTGCGCAGAGCCATGAATATCATCCCGTTGCGTTTGTCGACGATGATGAATCACTTCATGGTACAGTAATTCAGGGCTTACACGTGCACTGTCCTTCTATTATTCGCAAGCTTGTAAAACAAAAGCACGCGACACGTGTATTGCTGGCGATGCCGAGTGCAAGTCGTGCTCGTCGTCAGCAAATTTTGCAGTCTTTAGAACCATTGGCCGTAAAAGTTATGACCTTGCCAGCAATGGCTGATTTGGTCAGTGGGGATAAGCTATTCAGTGACGTAAAGGAAGTAGAGATTGAGGATTTGCTTGGTCGTGACTGTGTAGCTCCCCGAGCTGACTTAATGAAGGCTAACATAACTAACAAGGTCGTTATGGTAACCGGAGCAGGTGGTTCGATTGGTTCTGAGCTTTGTAGACAGATCTTGATACAGAAGCCCCGTAAACTGATTCTATTCGAATTGTCTGAATATGGACTATATTCCATTGATCGTGAATTGCAGGCACGAAAGAACGAGCTTGGTCTGGAGGTTGAAATATTCCCTCTTATGGGGTCAGTTCAGAAAGAGAATCGTGTCCAGGCTGTCATGGAGGCATTTGGTGTTAATACTGTATACCATGCTGCTGCTTACAAGCATGTGCCATTGGTCGAGCATAATGTGGTTGAAGGTGTTCGTAACAACGTATTTGGGACTTGGTATACTGCCAAGGCTGCTATCGCAGCTGGAGTTGATACGTTTGTCTTAATCTCTACTGACAAAGCTGTGCGCCCCACGAATGTGATGGGGACGACCAAACGGATGGCTGAGTTGGTATTGCAGGCATTGTCCAATACTCAGAGGAGCACTCGGTTTTGTATGGTGCGTTTTGGTAATGTGCTTGGTTCAAGTGGTTCAGTCGTTCCGCTGTTTCGCAAACAGATTGCGAATGGGGGGCCTGTGACCGTAACTCATCCTGAGATCACTCGTTTCTTCATGACTATACCAGAAGCATCTCAGTTGGTTATTCAGGCTGGCGCTATGGGGAAAGGTGGTGATGTCTTTGTCCTCGATATGGGGCAGTCAGTAAAAATTGTTGATTTAGCTAAAAAAATGATTCGTCTTAGTGGTTTTGAAGTCAAGGACGAACTTAATCCCGATGGCGACATCGCCATAGAGTTTTCAGGACTCCGTCCCGGGGAAAAGCTATACGAAGAGCTGCTCATCGGTGACGATGTGATGGGTACTGACCATGAAAGAATCATGACAGCAAATGAAGTGCATTTGCCTTGGGATGAATTGCACAAGCTGCTTGGAAAACTCGATATGGCTTGTCATTCTTTTGACCATGAGACAATCAGAGAGTTGTTGCTTGAAGCGCCGACAGGCTTTAGTCCTACTGACGGAATCTGTGACCTGGTTTGGCAGGTTAAGAATTGTCAAAGTATCGAAGCTACTTTATCTGGCAGTGATAAGCCTGAATTATCCGAGAAGCAAAGTAGGGTTATAAGTTTAGTTCCTTAATTGAGGATTTATTTTTGAAAATAGCTGTTGTGGGAACAGGTTATGTAGGTTTATCTAACTCAATGTTGTTGGCGCAACACCATGAGGTTGTTGCGTTAGACATTGTTGCTGAAAAAGTCGATATGCTTAATGATGGCGTTTCGCCAATTATTGATGCTGAGATTTCAGATTTCCTTACGAACAAGGGACTTCATTTTCGAGCTACATTAGATAAGCAAGATGCGTATCATGGGGCTGATTTTGTTGTAGTCGCTACCCCAACTGATTATGATCCTCAGACGAATTATTTTAATACAAAATCTGTAGAAGCGATAATCCGTGATGTACTCGAGATTAATCCAAGTGCAGTTATTGTGATTAAGTCAACAGTGCCTGTTGGATATACCAGGCGTGTTAAAGAAGAGTTCGGTGCTGATAATATCATCTTTTCCCCCGAGTTTTTACGGGAAGGAAAGGCTTTATACGATAACCTGTATCCTTCACGGATTATTGTTGGTGAACGTAGTGAGCGAGCAGAAGTATTTGCTAACTTGTTGGCCGAAGGTGCGGTAAAACAAGATATTCCGATGCTGTTTACTGATTCAACAGAAGCTGAAGCTGTTAAGCTGTTCTCCAATACCTATTTGGCGCTTCGTATCGCTTATTTCAATGAACTGGATACTTACGCAGAGTCCCATGACTTGGATGCCCGGCAAATTATTGAAGGTGTCGGCTTAGACCCTCGCATTGGCAATCATTATAATAATCCTTCTTTCGGTTATGGTGGATATTGTCTACCTAAAGATACCAAGCAGTTGCGTGCCAACTATGCCGATGTGCCTAACAATCTCATCCGCGCCATTGTAGATGCGAACTCAACCCGTAAGGATTTTGTTGCGGATTCAATTCTGAAACGTAATCCAAATCGAGTTGGAATTTATCGCCTGATTATGAAGGCAGGATCTGATAATTTTAGAGCGTCAAGTATCCAGGGGGTTATGAAGCGGATTAAAGCCAAAGGTGTCGAAGTTGTTGTTTATGAGCCTGTGCTCAAAGACGACCAATTTTTTCACTCGAAAGTGATTCGAGACCTTGAGGAGTTTAAAAACAGCTGTGATGTGATCGTTTCTAATCGCATGGTTGAAGAGATCAGTGATGTCGCTGATAAGGTTTACACTCGAGATCTTTTTGGTAGCGATTGATCTGACGTTAAAACATGTTCCTTAGACTGAAAAGCCTGCTACTTGAGCAGGCTTTTTATTGTTCAGATTTGCACTATTGATTGAGTTAATTATTTCTTTAGCAGTCGATAGTGGTCTGCCAGAGGGCCGGTCACTCTGTTACCTGCCTGATCGAGCATAAAGAGTTGGTTTTCTCCTACCTGATATTGATTGCCGTTAGACAGTTTTATTTTGCTGCCATCGGCATCCCAGCTGAATTTTCCTTCCTCATCAAATCTGCCATCCAGTTCACCCATATAATCAGTCAGTAATCGGTATTGGCCATCGGCCTTGAGGATCAGGGTGGTTTTAATGCCTTCACAACTGGCGCAGGGCAGGGTGCCGCGGTAGGAGCCCGGCCAGTCCAAGGACGTTTGACTGGTATCGCCTTTTGCAATCTGAGTTGTTTTGGGTTTATCAGAGGTGGTTGCCTGAGAGGCTACAGGTATGGTCGATGCTTTTTTGTCAGCATAGTTATCTGCAGCGTTGTCTGTGGATTTTTCTTCGCAGGCGGTGATCAGCAAAGCGGAAAAGACGGATACCAGTATCACTGACGATTTCTTCATTTGGCAGTTCTCCAATCGGTCAATGAGCGTCAGTATACGCCTGCCGGGAATGAAGAACACTATCCAGCACTGATGATTTAGGACCGGTGCGAATAATTCCCTGTGTGCTCTGGGAGTTCGGATAGCCTTTAGATGTACGGCGCAGCTTGATGTTAAAGGCTCCAGTTCTTAACAACAGCGGCAACAAAGAGAGGGCAATCAGTCACGCCCTCCAGGGTTTTCGGGTATTTGCGATGGCGCTTTTTCAGCTTTGAAAGGCAACCAGCATTTCTTCATTTGAATACCTAGAACTTGCTTTAGCTCGTCAGCCAGAGTGCTGTAAGGACTTGTTTGTACCCTCGAGAGTCAAAGCGATACAAAGATATGATGAGTAACAGGACTCCACGGTTGATTGATTGATTGATTTCTCATAGCCAAACTTTCGTTTAGTTTTTATTTGGTTATTAAACAGTTGAACAGATTGCTGGCATAATGTCGGCCATTTTGTGACACCCGGATTGATAGAAGGTCATCAGGAGCATTCATGTCCCATACCCGTGTAGATCATCTGCCATTAAGCGCAGAGCAGCTCAGTGCATTGGAGGCGATCGCCCGTGATGCCGGACAGGCGATTATGTCGGTTTATCATGGTGCTGAGCATAGCGGTGAAGTGAACGTGATGCTTAAGGCTGATGCTAGTCCCGTGACCGCAGCGGATCTGGCCAGTCATCAGCTGATTTGTGAGCGACTTGCCGGGGAATTTGCCGGTATTCCGGTGATGTCTGAGGAAGCGGCGGATATTCCCTATGCGATCCGGCAGACCTGGTCGCGTTACTGGTTAATTGATCCGCTGGATGGCACCAAAGAATTTATCAAACGCAATGGCGAATTTACCGTGAATATTGCGCTTATCGATCAAGGGCGTGCGGTTGCCGGCGTGGTGTATGCGCCAGTGCTTGATAAATGCTATATCGGCCAACGGGGAATGGGCGCCTGGCTGACTCATCAGGGATGCCAGCAGCAATTGCCTATGAGTCGCGATAAACGCATCTTACCTGTGGTGGTGGGCAGTCGCTCTCATCCATCAGCTGAACTTGCCGGTTATCTGGATAAATTGGGTGAGCACCAAATGTTGAGCATTGGCAGCTCGCTGAAATTTTGTTTGCTCGCCGAGGGACTAGCAGATCTCTATCCCCGCCTTGGGCCGACCAGTGAATGGGATACCGCTGCAGCGCAGGCAGTGCTGGAGAGCGCCGGTGGTCGGGTTTTGGAGTATGAAACTGGCAAGCCGCTGACGTACAATCGCGGCGACTCAATAATAAATCCCTGGTTTGTTGCCAGTGCACCCGGTTGATAGCCCCCTGTGCAATTGCGTTGGTTTTATGGCAGCGAATAAACGACAAAGAGTATGCGTGTTATATCCGGGGCGCAGAGAACAGATATACAGAACAAGATGAAAATTGGTATTGATTTGGGTGGCACCAAAACCGAGTTGGTGATGCTCAGCGATGACGGCTTGGAAGTCTTTCGTAAGCGGGTGATTTCTGCCAGAACCTATGCCGGCGCACTTGATGTGATGACATCTCTGGTCACTGAGGCAGAGCAAGAAGTTGGTGTTACTGCAACCGTTGGTGTCGGGATCCCGGGTGTGATTTCTCCGGTATCCCATCTGGTGAAAAACGCCAATTCGACCTGGCTTAATGGGCATCCGCTGGACAGCGATTTAACAGCGCGGCTTGGCAGAACGGTAAGAGTTGCTAACGACGCCAATTGTTTTGCGTTGTCGGAGGCAACTGATGGCGCGGGTGCGGGAGCCAATACGGTATTTGGCGTGATTTTGGGGACTGGCTGTGGTGCCGGTTTTGTGACGGGCGGTAAGGTGCATCGCGGTGTAAACGCCGTGGCCGGGGAGTGGGGCCACAATCCCTTGCCCTGGATGACAGAGTCTGAGTTTCGCTCACGTCAGTGTTTTTGTGGCAAGTACGACTGTATCGAAACCTTTATTTCCGGCCCAGCGCTGGTGAGTGATTACCAGGATGCAGATCAGCACAGTCACAATACGCAATTGAACTTGTCTACCGTTTTGCGGGTAGAGGACATCATGGCTCGGCTCGCAGGCGGTGATGCGGTTGCTCAGGCGGTGTTTGAACGCTATATCGACAGGCTTGCCCGTGCGCTTGGTCATGTGATTAATTTGCTGGATCCTGATGTAATTGTCCTTGGTGGCGGAGTTTCTAATATCAGCGCCTTGTATGGTGAACTGGCCAGCCGACTGCCTTCCTGCACAGTGGGTGGTGAGTGCCGCACTCAGGTAGTGCCGAATTTATATGGAGCGTCAAGCGGCGTGCGCGGTGCCGCCTGGCTATGGAATGATGCGGAGGGAATCGCGTGACTTTTTGGCTAAAAAAAATGGTATCTCAGTTGTTGATGCCTATTCCGTTAACTTTATTACTGCTGTTACTGGCATTGCTGCTGTGGCGCCGTGCTGGCAAGCGTTTGGTGATCTTGGCTATGCTGATGCTTGCAGGCTTATCGTCAACGCCGGTCAGTAACTGGCTGACCGGCACGCTGGAGCGGCAGTATCAGGTCAATAACGCTGCTTTGGATACCGGCTGCGTGGTGATGGTGCTGGGCAGTGGTATGGATGACAGTATTCCCGGACCTTTACATCAGTTGTCATCCACTGCGCTTGCAAGACTGACGGAGGGGTTGCGGCAGGTGAGTCTTGGGCCGGATTGCATGCTGGTCACCAGCGGCTGGTCAGGCGAGTTTAATCGCCGCTCTTTTGCGGAAGTGGCTGCTGATGCGGCGACTGAATTGGGGATGCCACCTGAGCGGATTATCCGTTTACCGCTCGCCAAAGATACCATTGAAGAAGCACATTATTTGAAGATGGAAATTGGTGATGTGCCGTTTCGCCTGGTGACATCTGCTGCCCATATGCCCAGAGCCATGACCATATTTGATGATGCCGGGCTGCATCCTCAGCCGGCGCCTACGGATTTTCGAAACCGTAGCGGTCATTGGTGGGTACTCAGTGCTGACAATTTGCAGACCTCTCAGCGGGCCATTCACGAGTGGGTGGGAAGGCTTTGGTTTTTCCTGAGATACCAGCAGGACGAAGAGCATGCCGACGAGCCTAAGGTGCTGCACAAATAGCATTTGGAAACCTGTGTATGAACGAAGCTCTAGCCATTCGGCCTTTCAATAAACGTAACGCCATCAGTTTCACCCTGGCCGGTATTGCTCTGCTGGTGCTGGCATTTTGGCTGTTTGTGGGAGCCCGCGGCCTGTTTGCCCCGGGATTGGTGTGTTTCACTCTGGGGGCTATTGCACTCATCCTGGGGGGGAGCAAGCTGGCTGAGCCTGAGATCAGTTTTGAGTTAACGTCCGATGGTCTCTTGTTTGTGCATCGAAAAGGGCAGTTGGGTATCGCCTGGGACAATATCCAGCGTGTTGATGTCGTGCGTGTAACTCAGGGGATGGAGTTGACTGAGTTGCCCTACGTTGGCGTCAGGCTCAGGCAGCTCAATCCTGTGCTGGACTGCATTTCTCCAAGGCTGGCGACAGGTTTTGTCAGTGAGCAGCGGCCTTTGCTGATGACTGCAGTGGGTCAGTTGGATGAGCTGGACACGCTGGAGCAACAGTTGAGTGCGGAGTTTACCCCTTTGATTATCAATGGAGAGCGTTACCGGGGTGTGCTTGCCATGTTCGGACATCGCTGTGAGCTGTTAAACCGGGCTCTGGGTTATCATATCTACTTGCCGGCAGACAGTCTGGACAGATCTCCTGAGGAGTTTGTCTCTTTGCTGCGGGGATACCTGCAACCCAGACTTTGAAAGTGCAATATTGTTGAATCTACTGGCTTTTACATGTGCTTTTTGAGCGTAGCTGTTGCAGCGATTTCTTCTGGTTGTGAGTGGTAGCTGCGGACCAATGCTAAACAAGTAAGCGCTTGCAGGTTTTTTGCGGGACATACCCGCTGACCTGGATTGCCGCCAGAGATAACTTACATGAGCTGATGCCGGAGCTGTGCCGTATTGCTTCGCTGGATCCTCGGCCATGCAACTAGAACTATATGCCTGAATACACAACACCCCGCAGTTGCGGGGTGTTGTGTATTAAAAAGGACGATAAGCCACTGGCACTGTTTTTAAGCCTGCGCTTCATCCAACTGCATAATTTGCTGCAGTTTCTTCTCGTCAACCAGATGTTTGCTGTCCAGCAATTCAGTGCGCTCCTTGACTCGTACACCGATAAACTGGCCGCCTTCAAAGATTTCCATCTGGCTGCTGGCGACTTCACCTTCCACAGTACCGCTGCCGGTAATGGTCAGCTTTTCACACTGGAGTTTACCTTTGAAGTAGCCGGAGACTTTGATTTCCTGGCAATTGACTTCGCCGGTGATCAGGCCATCAGGTTCGATGGTAATGGTCGATTCTGATGAGACTGTACCGTGAATTTCACCGCCAACCAGTGCATCACCACAAAACACTGACTCGCCGGAGATTTTGGTGCCCTGAGCAATATAAGTTAGCCCCGCCTGAGATTTCTTTTTTCCAAACATAGTTATTATTGGCGTTTGTTATTTTATCTCTTGATGTTACCTGCTCGGTCTAAAGTTACAAGCCTTAAAAATTGACACGCCAGTCATTAATTTGGCAGCAGAGTAGTTTTTTGAAGCTCATGGGGGATGCCCGGAAGGACAGTTCCCAGTAATGGGATTTGTTCGAACTGTACAGATAACTTATTGAGGACAATAACAAACAAGGCCGCCCATTGAGGCAGCCTTGTTTGTTTATATGGTGCCGGCACCAAGAGTCGAACTCGGGACCTACTGATTACAAGTCAGTTGCTCTACCAACTGAGCTATGCCGGCGAAATGTGTTCAACTTAATATCGACACCCACAGGCTCTGATATTAAGTGGTGCCCGAACCCGGAATCGAACCAGGGACACGCGGATTTTCAATCCGCTGCTCTACCAACTGAGCTATTCGGGCAATAGACTTGCGTCTGTCTTCCATTGCCTTACAGCGAATCGAAGTGGGCGTATCTTATCGGGTTCAAATGTACTGCGGCAAGTAATATTTAGCCGGAACGATTTGAATGTTGAATATTTGTCCGCACTTCCTTGTGGTCAGTCCGGCATTATTCATGGGCGAGAATACTGCAGCGGGGCTGTGGTTACTTTAGTCATGCTCAGTCCAGGTGCTGGCTTATTGACAGATTTGCTACGCTTTACAGTGCAGAAAGAAGGATCTGCACGTTGAGTGAGGCGTAAGGCGGATGATGACAGATTCACATGATGACAATTCAGATGCACTCAGAAGGGCGCAGGAAATACTCTCGCAACCATTGACTCTTGAGCTTATCCGCGAGTTTGACGCCTTGACGGATAATGCCAGTGGCGATGTCGCCAACCAGCTTTATGATTTGTGGGAGGCCCTGTATGTCAAAGCGTCAATAGATCCGGTATTGGTCGAGGCCGCAACGGCAGAAGGACTGCTGTAGACAAAACAAAGGCCCTTTGTAAGGGCCTTTGAGTTTGGCAAATGATGCTGTGTGATAGCCTGACATCTGCGCCGGACTTTTGTCAAAATAAGCGAATTATTTTGTCAAACTGTTCGGCGCGCCACAACAGCTACACAAATTAGTCAGCAGCGGGTGGTACATAACCTTCAATTTCCACATCCTGTCCTTTGAACAGGAAAGCTTCCATTTGTTCTTCCAGCAATTTGCGATCGTCCACATTCATCATGTTGAGCTTCTTCTCATTGATGAGCATGGTTTGCTTTTGTTGCCACAAGGCCCAGGCTTCTTTGCTGATACTGTCAAAGATGCGCTTGCCCAGCTCTCCTGGATACAGTTGAAAATCCAGACCTTCTGCTTCTTTCTTCAGATATACGCAGTTGACGGTGCGAGCCATGGTTACTCCTTTAGTTGCCTGCGGTAAGCCCGGCCAGTAATCGCTCGGTAGCGGCGGCCAGACCCACTTTTTCGGGTTGACGAAGGTTATACCAGAGACTGCCGCCGGATTCCATGACTTGCCCGTCACCGCTGTTTCGGGATTGTACCTGCCAGGCCTGAATATCCAGGTGGAAATGGCTGAATGTATGCCTGAACGCATCACACTCAGTCAGCCCGTCAAGTCCCTGAGCCAGCACAAACTCTTGCATGTCGGCCTGGGTATCAAACTGTGGGAAGCACCACAGGCCGCCCCAAATACCGGCAGGTGGACGTTGCTTTAATAGCACCTCATCGCCATTGCGGATGATCAGCATAAAGGCATCGCGGGCCGGGATCTGTTTTTTAGGCTTTTTACCCGGATAGTCTGTCTGTTTTCCCTGACGTTGGGCCTGGCAGTCCCGGGCTACAGGGCAAAGTTCGCATTTGGGCCTGCTGCGGGTACAAATAGTGGCGCCGATATCCATCATGGCCTGATTGTACGCCTGTACATCCTGCTTTGGGGTATAGCGGGTGGTGAGCTGCCAGAGTTGGTTTTCCACCGCTTTTTCTCCTGGCCAGCCGGCGATTGCGCCATGTCTTGCCAGTACCCGTTTTACATTGCCATCCAGAATGGGGTGATGCTGACCCAATGACAGTGACAATACCGCGCCGGCTGTGGAGCGACCAATACCCGGCAATGCCAGCACTTGCTCAAAATCGGTGGGAAACTGTCCATTAAATTGATCGCGGATGACCTGCGCCGCTTTGTGCAGATTGCGGGCCCGGGCGTAATAGCCAAGACCGGTCCAGTAATGCAGAACCTCATCTGTCGGTGCATCGGCCAGGCTCACCACATCAGGAAAGCGGGCCATAAACTTCTGGTAGTAAGGGATGACAGTGGCAACCTGGGTCTGCTGCAGCATGATTTCAGAAATCCATACCCGATACGGCGTTTTCTGCTCTTGCCAAGGCAGGTGTTTACGGCCGAATTGCTCATACCAGCTGATAATCCGCTGGCTGAAAGGGGTAGCTTGTTGGTCACTTGCTTGCTGTGTCATAGTGTTCCGGTTGTGGGTTAAGGCCAAATGCCGGTGCAGTGTAGCCACTGCCTACCTCAGGTACAATAGCCGTGGTTGGCCGGAGGTTTCCCCACTATCTTTGAACGTGTAATTGGCAGGTTTTTTATGAAGCTTTGAGCGAAAAGCTTGCGCTGTGAGGTGAACTTTGGATAATGCCCTTCTTTTGTGTTTTTGGGCGTCAAATCAGGCGAGGCAAGAATGAGCGAAGTGACCACCGCTGAGTTTAATGAAGAAGGCAAATACCTGCGTAAAATCCGCAGTTTTGTATTGAGAGAAGGCCGTCTGACCAAAGGTCAGGAGCAGGCGCTGGAGGAGTACTGGCCATCAATGGGGCTGGACTACACTCCGGATAATATCGACCTGCAGGCGGTATTCGGTCGCGACGCTGACACTGTGCTGGAAATTGGTTTTGGTATGGGAGCTTCGCTGGTGGCCATGGCTGCCGCGGCGCCTGAGCTGAACTTTATCGGTATTGAAGTACACAAGCCGGGGGTTGGCGCCTGTTTGAGTGATGCCGGTAAGGCAGAAGTAACCAATCTGCGCGTTTATCACCACGACGCCATCGAAGTGCTGGAAAACAGCATTCCTGATGGTTCTCTGGCCCGGGTTCAGTTGTTCTTCCCGGATCCTTGGCATAAAAAACGTCACCACAAACGTCGTATTGTACAGGCTGAATTTGCTCAGCTTATCCGCCGCAAACTGAAAGTCGGTGGTGTATTCCATATGGCGACGGACTGGGAAAACTATGCCGAGCATATGCTGGAAGTCATGAGTGGTGCTGAAGGTTACCGTAACCAGTCGGCCAACGGTGATTATGTTCCGCGTCCCGACCATCGTCCGCTGACCAAATTTGAAGCCCGTGGTCACCGTCTGGGTCATGGCGTTTGGGATTTGATGTTTGAGAAAGTAGACTAAGCAGGTTTACACCTCATAATAGTTTTTAGCGGCACCTTTTAGGTGCCGTCAGTTTTTGTCCTGACTATAAAGGAGTCACTATGGCTACAAATCGCAGCCCTCGTCTGCGCAAGAAACTGCGCGTTGATGAATTTCAGGAGTTGGGTTTTGACGTGCACTGGACTTTTGCCGACAGTGTAACTGAAGAGCAAATCGATCAGCTGGTAGACAAATTTATCGATGACGTTATCGAGCCCCGTAATCTGGGGTTCCACGGTGGCGGCCACAAAAGCTGGGAAGGGATTATCGCTACTCAAAAGCTGGGCAAGTGCACCGATGAAGACCGGGAAGCCGTTCTGGCATTCTGGAAGTCACAGCCTGTTGCCAGCGTGGATGTGACTGAGCTGTACGATCTCTGGTGGGATTGATGCCAGAGCCACAACTGCTGGAACAACTGGTAGAGCAGGCCCGGCCTTTGCTGGGCCAGGGCAAGGTGGCCGATTACATCCCCGCACTGGCCAAGGTCAGTGGCAATAAACTCGGCATTGCCGTTACTACTCCTGATGGCGTCACTATTGGCGCCGGGGATTATCTCGAACCTTTCTCTGTCCAGAGTATTTCCAAAGTATTCAGCCTGACGCTGGCGTTGACACTCTATGATGAGAAGGACATCTGGCAACGGGTCGGCAAAGAGCCATCCGGTCACTCCTTTAATTCTCTGGTGCAGGTTGAACTGGAGCGCGGTATTCCCCGCAATCCGTTTATCAACGCCGGTGCACTGGTCATAGCGGATTTATTGCAGGGACGTTTGAGCGCGCCCAAACACAGGATGCTGGAGCTGGTACGTAATTTGAGTGGCAATCCGCTGATCAATTATGACAAAGAGGTAGCCCGCTCTGAGTATGAGCACAGTGCCCGAAATGCCGCCATTGCCTATTTGATGAAGTCATTTGGCAATTTCAAATGCGACGTGGATACCGTGCTGCGCAGTTATTTTCATTATTGTGCATTGCGTATGAGCTGCGCAGATTTGTCCCGGGCCATGATGTATCTGGCCAATCAGGGCCGTTCACTGGCTGGAAAACAACTGATCTCACCAGTGCAGGCCCGACAAATGAACGCCTTGCTGGCGACCTCGGGCCTCTATGATGGTGCCGGAGAGTTTGCCTACCGGGTAGGAATGCCGGGTAAAAGTGGGGTCGGCGGCGGTATTATCGCAGTGATCCCCGGTGATATGTCCGTGTGTGTCTGGTCACCTGCGCTGGACAATCAGGGTAACTCTGTCGCCGGCACCGCCATGCTGGAAGGACTGAGTCAAACCCTCGGACGATCCATTTTCTGAATCATAAACAGAGGCTGTGACCATCTGCGTCATGGCCTCTGTTTATGTCTCTTGCGTTCTGACCAATATCTGATGATTTTCACCACAACCCCGGATATCTGATACAAAGTCATCTCCTCCCTGATTTCCACAATTCCTGCCCAACTCCATGTTTCACTGCGATTTAACAATGTTGGCACGTTGTTGGCATTGCTTGTGTTATACCAACGCGTATTTAAGGACGAAGCCATGAACAGATTTACCAGAATAGTTGCCGCAGCCGCCTTCAGTTGTACCAGTGTTTTTGCTTTCGCCGGTGATGATTGTGACATTTCAATTAATTACGATCTGGTGCTGGAGCCGGATAATTTGCAGGTGATTACGGATGACCAAACCCGCTATCAGTTCAGCGATGGTGAGCTGCGTATTAATGATAAGAAAATTGCGTTGACTGCCGGACAACGGGAGCTGGTTGCTCGTTATGAGCAGCAGGTTGCCACTCAGGTGCCACAGGTTGTGGCGCTGGTAAACGATACTCTGGTGCTGACCGGTGAAGCACTGTCGCTGGCTCTGACGCCCTTGCTGGGTGACAGCAGCAGTGCGCAGCTGGCCGCGCTGATGAACAGGGTTGAGGACAGAATGGCGCTGCTGGCATCACGTAATGGTGATACATATCGTCTCGGAGTATCGGGAACCTCTATCGATGAGGCATTTGGCGAAGAGTTTGAACAGGAAATGGAGCAACTGATTATACAATCAATCGGCTCTATCATGATGAATATTGGTGCCCAGATGCTGCAGGCTGACGGCGATACTCTGGAAGCCAAACTCAATAGCATGAGCGAGAAAATGGACAATATTGGCAACGAGATTGACGCTGCAATGACTCAGCGCGGTGATGCCATTGAAGAGCGTGCCAATGCCATGTGTCAGGATATGAAACAGATTGCCACGCTTGAAGCTCAGTTGCGCCGTGACATTCCACAGCTGGCTGATTTCAGGCTGACAGAGTCAGACAGCCGGAACATGTAATTTTTAAGTGCTTCAAAGCTTCATCTTTTAAACCGGTACTCCCGTTCTGACATTTGGACAATCCAACCCGCTTGCCCCTGCACATCATTGGTGTCAGGGGCTTTTTTTGTTTGCCCTGTCAAAGAAAACTGGCAATAAATCTGTTTGGCAGCGCTATTGTCCAAACAGGAAGTTACTGACTTTTATCTGGTTATCTTAAAACTAGACAGATTGTCTGCTATACTTCCGCCAAAATGTCCACAGTTGGCGAAATTTGAGCAGTAGCCACGGAAAATCCGCTGAGATTTTACTTGTGGTTTGATTGTTCGCCGACTTAACCTGATAGTTTTATATACAGGACCTTTGCCAGGCTCCCGCAGTGGATCCCTGGCGGGGGGAATAATAAAAACAGCTTAGTGAACAGCGAAGGCGATTCCCATGTTAGAACTCTTAGAACCGATAGCTATCTTCACCCATGTGGCCAGGGCAGGAAGCTTCAGTGCCGCCGCCCGACGACTGGGAATTTCCAAATCCAAGGTAAGTACCCAGGTTGCCGATCTTGAGCATAAACTCGGGGTACAGCTTATTCAGCGAACAACCCGCAGCCTGAGTCTGACTGAAGCCGGACATCTGTTGTATGTGCAGGGAGAGGAACTGCTGCGGGACGCCGATCAGGCAGTTGCCAGCGTTCACAATCTCAATGATGCCACCCGCGGGGTGCTCAAGGTGGGGATCTCCCAGTCTTTTGGCACCATGCACATTATTCCGGCATTATCAGAGTTTATGACCACTCACCCGGAGCTGGAGTTGCAGGTCAGTTTGCTGGATCACAAAGTCGATGTGGTCAGTGAAGGTCTGGATCTGCTGCTGACGATGTCCGAGCAATTGCCTCTGGGGATGGTTGCGCGACCGCTGATGAAGTGCCAGTTTATGTTGCTGGCATCTCCCGACTATATCGCCCGTCATGGTGCTCCGGAGCGTCCAGAGCAGCTGGTGGACCATAACTGTTTGGTGTACCACGGCGAATGGCATGAACACAGCGTGTGGCAGTTCCGCAAAGGGGACGACTACTGTGAAATTGGCGTCAATGGTAACTTCCGCGTAGATAACGCGCCCGCGCTCAAGTCTGCGGCCGTGAATGGTCTGGGTGTGGTCTATCTCGCCAGTTATCTGCTTGAAGGCGAAATCGAAAAGGGAACGTTGGTGCCTTTGCTGCGGGACTGGCAGTTGACGCATCATTTGCCTTTGCAGGCGGTTTATCCGCGTCGTAAGCATCTGGCGCCAAAAGTCAGTGCCTTTATCGACTTCATCAAAGACAGAATTGGTGCGCCACCATACTGGGATCAGCCATACGCGGCACTGTATGCTGAACGCAAGTAACAGTTTGGCTTGAGCGTGTGGTGATTAAAGGCCCGGCGGTGATTGTCGTCTGAAACCGACAATTGGCGAGTGTCGGCAGAAAATGTGCTGCCTGTGCTCTGTTGGGCGTTACCACTTTGAATAAAAAAGTCCCGGCACTGTCCGGGACTTTTACTGTCTATTGTTTGAATCCTTAATCTTCCCGGTTGTCAGAACCGTAGGGCAATTCCACGGGATATCTGCGTCCTTGAATCATTTGATCAGAACGGGTTGAGTGACATGACCCTTTATTGACGTCATCCACCCTTGACTTCATCTACCCACAGGTTGACTTGCTCCTCCAGTACATCCAGAGGCAGCGGGCCATTTTTCAACAGCAATGTGTGAAAGTCCCGGATATCAAAGTTGTCTCCCAGCTGGGTCTTTGCCTGCTCGCGCAATTGCAGAATCTTTATCATACCCACTTTGTACGCTGTGGCCTGGGAAGGCATCACTATGTGCCGTTCGACCATTTTGACGGCGTCTGATTCGGCATTCGGGGTGTTCTGTACATAGTAGGCAATTCCCTGTTCCCGGGTCCATTGCTGGCTGTGAATACCGGTATCCACGACCAGGCGGCAGGCGCGCCACAGTTCCATTGCCAGGCGTCCGAAGTCCGAGTAGGGATCCTGATACAGTCCCATCTCCTTGGGAAACAGCTCAGTATATAAGCCCCAGCCTTCGATGTAGGCGGTGTAACCTCCAAAGCGGCGGAATTTGGGGATACCCTCCAGCTCCTGAGCGATGGCAATTTGCATATGATGCCCAGGCAAGCCTTCGTGGTAGGCTAAGGCCTCTGCCTGGTAGCTCGGCATGGCTTTCATGTCGTACAGATTGGCGTAATAGGTTCCCGGACGGGAGCCATCCGGAGACGGTTGGCTGTAAAAGGCTTTGCCGGCCGACTTTTCCCGGAACGCTTCCACCGGCTTAACGATAAGGCCTGCCCTGGGCTTGATACGAAATACTTCATCCAGACGGGCATTCATGTTGTCTATGTAGGCTTTGGCTTTGGCAATGTACGCATCCCTTCCGGCCTGAGTGTCAGGATAGTAGAACCTTGGGTCATCACGCATAAACGCGAAAAAGGCCTGCAAATCGCCTTCAAAGCCCACTTTCTTCATGATGGCACGCATTTCATCATGGATACGTGCCACTTCCTGCAAGCCGAGTTGGTGGATTTCATCTGCACTCAGGTCGGTGGTATTGGTTTGCTGCAGTGCGTTTTCATAAAACTCATCACCCTGAGGCAGTTTCCATACACCATCACGGGTATCAGCCCTGGCCTGCAATTCGCTGACATAGCCGATAAGCGATTGATAAGCCGGTGCGACATATTGCAGCAGCGCAGCGTTGGCTTTGGCTATCAGTTCAAGTTTTTGCTGTTCGCTGATCGCCAGCTTGTTGACCTTACTTTTGAAATCGGCCAGCAGAGTTGAATCTTCACCGGCTTCAAACGGCATGCCGCGGATGATGTTGCGGCTATCAGACAACACATGATTGAACACGAATGCGGGAGCGATAATACCCCGATCAGCTTTCAGCTTGAGATCGGCATTGAGCTGTGCAAAACGTTGCTTAATGCCCTGCAGGCGACTGATGTAGGCTTCGGCATCCTCAAGGCTGTCAATGGCATGTTGATTGATAAGCAGCGCCGGAGTGGTGGAGTGGACGCCATACATCTGGTTTACCGGATAGTTATGGTGGCGCCACCTGAAATTGGCTATTTGCTGCTCCAGTCCCTGTTTGGCCAGGTTGTAACTGATGCGGGTTTGACTATCCAGCAAAGCAGGATTGAGGCTGCCAAGTTGAATAAGCTGTTGTTTGGCGCGCTGCAGATCCCGCTGCCGGGCTGACTCGCTGATCTCATCCCATTTGCCATAGTCCTGCTTGATGCCCAGATAGGTTTGAGTGATGGGACTGGCCATCACATTTTCCATAAACATGGCTTCAAACATGGCATTGGCCCGCTCGGACTCGGCATGAATACTGTCAGCACTGACATTTGTGCTGGCATGGCCGGAGACGGTTGAATCGGGATTGGGGGCTGTGGCACAGGCTGACAGCAGTACAGCAGAGAGGGCAGCGGCAACCAGTGTCTTTGTCGTTTTCATTGTCAGGCTCCTTGAACAAGTCTGTGCAACATCCTAAAGCAGCCTGTGTGAAATTCATGTTCTTTTTGTTAATGAATGTTTCCTGCCCGCGGCTTTAATTGATTTTCTCTCTGTCAACCGATTTGCCGGGCGGATGGGGCGGACAGGGGATGCGGGGGCTGACTTATCGGGTTAACCGCTGTGGGGGTTCTTTAACGTAAGGCCAATACGAGGCGCACTGATAGGAGATGGACGGATAGGTGAAGGATATGAGGCGGGAATTACGCAACCAGCATGATCGGGCAATTCCCGTCGTGAATGAGCCCGGCAGGAACGTCATTAACCGGACGCTCATGCCGGAGCGGCACATCGCTCCGGCACGGATTTCAGCAAAACTGAGACAGCAGGTCGTTAACGAAGAAGTGTCCCTTGTCAGTCAACGTCCAGTGAGTGTCTGATACAGTGACCAGACCACGCTCAGCACCCCGTGCCATACCTTCAGCGACTTCCTCTGCCGCAACTCCGGTTCTGGCCTCAAACTCAGCCTTGGGAATTGGCGACATCAGACGCAGGCGATTCATCAGATACTCCAGCGCTCGGTCTTCCCGCTCAACCTCTGCCGTGTCGAAGGTGTATTGCTCAGCGTCCAGATAACCTTTGGGGTGCTTGATTTTCACTGTACGCACTATGCGGTCTGATTCCGGCAGCGTGACTTTGCCATGAGCGCCACAGCCGATGCCCAAATAGTCGCCAAATTGCCAGTAATTGAGGTTATGGCGACATTGAAAACCGGGTTTGGCATAGGCGGATATTTCGTATTGCTGATATCCCAGGTCGCTCAGGCGTTGCTGTCCCTGACGGTAGATCTCCCACAACGCTTCGTCATCCGGTAGCTGAGGCGGCCGGGAATGAAACAGGGTGTTGGGTTCTATCGTCAGTTGGTACCAGGACAGGTGCGGCGGCTGGAAAGAGGCCGCAGTGTCGATATCGGCCAGTGCCTGCTCCAGCGTTTGATTGGGCAGCCCGTGCATCAGATCGAGGTTAAAGCTCTGATATCCTGCAGTGGCGGCGCGTTTGGCCGCCGTTTGTGCCTCATCCCGGTCATGAATACGGCCCAGCAGGTTTAATTTGTCCGAGGCGAAACTCTGCACACCAATGGATAAACGTGTGATACCTGCTGCCCGGTACGCGGCGAAGTCGTCGTGCTCCAGCGTACCCGGATTGGCTTCCATGGTGATTTCGATGTTGTCGGCAAAAGGGATACGCGCGGCAATGCCATCAAGCAAGTGCTTGATATGTTTTGCATCAAACAGTGATGGCGTGCCACCGCCGATGAAAATCGAGTGCAGAGTGCGGCCCTGGACATAGTGCAGATCCTGCTGCAAATCATCAAGCAGAGCCTCAACGTACTGTGCCTGGGGCAGTTCCCCCTGTTGACCGTGGGAGTTGAAGTCGCAATAGGGACATTTCTGCACACACCAGGGGATGTGTACATACAGGCTCAGTGGCGGCAGCTGCAGTGGCAAAGTCAGGGTATTCAAACCAGCAATCCTTTGTCGGACAGGGCGTTAACCAGTAATGCCAGTGCTTTGCCGCGGTGACTGACGGCATTTTTCTCCTCGCCTGACATTTCAGCCGCAGAGCGCTGTTCATGTTCAGGGATAAAAATAGGGTCATAGCCGTGGCCATTGTCGCCAGTAGCCGTCAGGGCAATCTGACCTTCCCAGCTGGCCTGACAGATGACCGGAGTCGGGTCTTTGGCGTGGCGCATGTAAACCAGTACACACTGGAAACGGGCTGAGCGCTGTTCAACGCCTGCCAGTGCCTGCAGCAATTTTTGATAGTTTTTCACATCGGTAGCGCCTTCACCGCTGTAGCGGGCTGAATAGATCCCAGGCGCGCCGTCCAGCACATCCACTTCCAGACCTGAATCGTCGGCAATGGCTGGCAGCCCGGTGATCTGCGCGGCGTGGCGGGCCTTGATGATGGCATTCTCAACAAAGGTGGTACCTGTCTCTGCCACATCTGCTACATCAAACTGACTTTGAGGCAGTACTTCGACCTGGAAGTCCTTGAGCATCTGTGCAAATTCGTTGAGTTTTCCTTTATTGCCGCTGGCGAGCACTATCTGTTTCATGGGAGATCCCTGACTGACGTAAAAGTGGCAGCATGATACCCAATCCGCGGCCTTCAGGGTAGCGGCCCGATGGCAATAAAAAACGGCGCCGGGGCGCCGTTCTGTCGCTGCAGTAACAGATCAATCCGTGAAAAAGCTCTGCTTGAATTTGAGCGTGGTGTTCAACTGACGTCCGTGTTTGATGCCAATTTGAAAGTGAATCGTCTCGTCATTGCGATAGGGCACCTCGGCGATGTAATAAACTGCCTTGCCTTCGCGGATTTCCCTGAATTTCAGATTGATGCTGCTGTCCAGCAGATTTTTGGCTACGCCGGTTATCTCCACCGGAACGCCGGGGGAATCCTTTTCATTGGCATGCAGAACGGAAATATTGACCACACCCGTGTAGTTGCTGCGCTGCAGGCCATAAGCCTTGGCGATGGACGGAGTCAGAAAGGTACTGCCAAATGCCTGATAATGAATGACGTAATCACCCACAGTTTGTTGATCCGCACTGACTGGAAAACACAACGCAAGTGTGAGCAGGCCAAGTGCCTTGAAAAATCGATTCATACTGAATACCTCTGCAGGGGCGGAGGCATCAGTATAAAAGCTGTTAACTATGTTAACCAGCAGATTTGCAGCTCTGTCATTCGGGGCTGAACATCAGAGCAGCGCCTCAATATCTTCGGGAATAATCTTTGGAGATGGGATAAGAACCTGCTTGTGCCGGCCCAATTCCCCGCGGACGATAGCTATCTCACCTTTGGGAACCTTAAACAACTTGGACAGGTATTTGGTCAGATGTGCATTGGCTTTGCCGTCGATGGGCGGTGCGGTGATGGCAACTTTCAGTTCATCTCCGTGCAGGCCGACAATCTGATCCCGACTGGCCTTGGGCTGAATATACAGATTCAGCAGCAGGTCGCCCTGCTGCATCGCGACTGCTGCCATCAGATGATGCCCCAGTATGGGACATACTGAGCCAGCAGAATATTGAGGAAGTTCATACCGATAAGTACCACCATCACGGACAGATCCAGCCCACCGATGGGCGGAATAATGCGGCGTACCGGTGCCATGACAGGTTCAGTCAGTTGCTCCATGATCATCACAATAGGGTTGTAGCCCTGATTAAACCAGCTGAGAATCGCCCGGATAATCAGCATCCAGAACAGTAGTGAACCAGCCTTCTTAACCACGGTCACCAACGCCATTACCAGCATGGGGATGGGTTCAAAGGCGGCACCGGCAATCAGATAGAGCACGACCAGTTTGGCAATAACCACCAGCACAGCCAGCATAACCGACGCTGTGTCCACACTGCCCATGGCAGGCAGAACCCGGCGCATCGGTGCCACCAGTGGGTGAGTGGCCTTGACCACAAACTGGCTCAATGGATTGTAAAAGTCAGCTTTCGCCAACTGCAGCCATATACGCAGGATCACCACCATCAGGTAGAGATCGAACAGAGTATTAACTAAGAAACTCATTGCATTCATGCAGTTATTTACCTTCTATAAATCTGCCTGGAGATTAAAAAGTGTTCGCCATTTCTTCGGCGCGCTTAATGCAGTTTACCATGGCCTGCTCGACCAGGTGGCGCAAATCGCCGGATTCAAAAGTGGCGATGGCCTGAGCCGTCGTCCCGCCTTTGGAGGTAACATTTTCTCTGAGGGTGCTGACAGCGGTATCGGGATTATGGATCACCATCTGGGCAGCGCCCAGCGCGGCCTGCTCGGCCAGTGCTCTAGCCTGCAGCGGATCCATGCCCAGATTTTGGGCTGCATTGATCATCGACTCGATAAACAGGAAAAAATAGGCCGGAGAGCTGCCCGCAAGCGCAATCACCAGATTGAGATCTGCCTCTTTATCAACCCACAGTACTTTGCCTCCGGCGCTCATCAGTTGCTCAACATACAGTGAATCCTCGGCTGAAAGTCCGGGGTTGCGCAATAGCCCTGTCATGCCAAAGCCAATCTGGGTCGGGGTATTTGGCATGGTACGCACCAGCTTGAGAGGCTGCTGCAGATAATCACTGTAACGGTCAGCGGGAATGCCAGCTGCAATGGAAATCACCAGCTTGCTGCTGAAGTCGATGTGTTTAAGCTCCGCCAGTACCGACTCCATCAGCTGGGGTTTGACTGCCAGCACCACCACATCACTGCTGCTGATAGCGGTTTGATTGTCCGTGGTAACGCCTATCCCAAAATCCCGCCTGAGCACATCAAGTTTGGGGGTTGAAGGATTGCTGGCGATGATGGCCTCAGCCGGGTAACCGCTGCCAACCAGACCACTGATGATGGCGCGGCTCATGTTACCTGCACCGATAAAACAAATTTTTCTGGATTCCATGTCGCTCTCTGTGAAGACGGCCTGCCCATGTTATGGGGTCAAACCTGACAAATACAAGGCTGAACCACCTGACCTGTGATCAGGCGGAATAATCACGGGCACCGAATATGGCGCTGCCGATACGGACCATGGTTGAGCCGTGGGCGATGGCCTGCTCAAGATCGCCGCTCATCCCCATCGACAAAGTATCCACCTCCGGGAAAGCTTGCCTGAGTTCATTAAAACAGTCCTTGAGCGCGGCAAACTCACGGTTTTGTTGCTCAACATCATCGGTATCAGTCGGAATTGCCATCAGCCCTCTCAGCGTCAGGCCGGGCAGGGCATCAATTTCTGCTGCCAGCGCCAGCATGTGCCTGGGATCCGTGCCGGATTTACTGTCTTCCTGACTGATATTGATTTGAATGCACACGTTCAGCGGCGGCAGTTGCGCCGGGCGCTGTTCACTCAGGCGTTTGGCGATTTTGTCGCGGCTGACGGTATGCATCCAATCGAAGTGCTCGGCCACAATGCGGCTCTTGTTGGATTGCAGTGGTCCGATAAAGTGCCATTCAATGTCGGGAAAATCCGGTTTCAGTTCAAGGATCTTCTGTTGTCCCTCCTGAACGTAATTTTCTCCGAAGGCACGTTGCCCCGCGTGGTAAGCTTCAATAATCTGACTGCTGGGTTTGGTCTTGCTGACCGCCAACAGTTGTATATCCTTGGTTTGACGGGCGCATTTTTGCGCAGCCAGCGCGATCCTGTGCTGGGCTGCCGCCAGTCTGTCTGCTATTGTTATCATGGTGTAATCAATTAGTCTAAGGGACGTCCAAAACGATGGAAATCACTGAGTTACTTGCCTTTAGTGTAAAGCATAATGCTTCGGATCTGCACTTGTCTTCCGGTGTTCCGCCCATGATCCGCGTCGATGGTGACGTGCGTAAGATCAACGTTCCGGCGCTTGATCATGAAGGGGTGCACCGTCTTGTCTATGACATTATGAATGACAAGCAGCGCAAAGACTACGAAGAGCATCTGGAAATCGACTTTTCCTTTGAGGTGCCCAATCTGGCACGCTTCCGTGTGAATGCCTTCAACCAGTCCCGTGGCGCGGCGGCGGTATTCCGTACCATTCCCAGTGAGGTCAAGTCGCTTGAAGAATTGGGGGCTCCGGAGATTTTCAAAAAAATCGCCAGTTTTCCCCGTGGTCTGGTATTGGTGACCGGACCAACCGGCTCAGGTAAAAGTACCACGCTGGCGGCGATGATTAACTATATCAACGAGAACCGCCACGACCATATTCTGACCATTGAAGACCCCATCGAATTTGTGCATGCGACCAAGAACTGTTTGATCAACCAGCGCGAGGTGCATCGTCATACCCACAGTTTTAATGCAGCGCTGCGCAGCGCACTGCGTGAAGACCCGGATGTGATCCTGGTGGGTGAAATGCGGGATCTGGAGACCATTCGTCTGGCGATGACGGCGGCAGAAACCGGTCATCTGGTGTTTGGTACGCTGCACACCACCTCGGCTGCAAAGACTATCGACCGTGTGGTGGATGTGTTCCCTGCCGGTGAAAAAGACATGGTACGTACTATGTTGTCGGAGTCGCTGCAGGCGGTTATTTCCCAGACGCTGATTAAGAAAGTGGGCGGCGGCCGGGTCGCGGCACACGAAATCATGATGGGAACTCCGGCAATCCGTAACCTTATTCGTGAAGATAAGGTCGCGCAGATGTATTCGGCGATCCAAACCGGTATGTCCCACGGTATGCAGACCCTGGAGCAATGCCTGCAGAATCTGGTCAACCGGGGACTGATTACCCGTGACGATGCCATGGCCAAGAGCTCCAACAAGCAAGCGTCTTTCTAAGGAATTCACATGGATGTTCGTCCGTTTTTGAAACTCATGGTGGAGCGCAAAGCCTCAGATATGTTTATTACCGCAGGCTTTCCCCCCAGCGCCAAAATTGATGGGGAACTGATCCCTATTGGTCAGGATCGGCTGACACCGGCGCAGTCGCTGGAGTTTGTCGAGTCCCTGATGACCGAGGCGCAGAAGCAGGAATTCCGTGATACCAAAGAGTGTAACTTCGCCTTTGCTGCCAAAGAGCTGGGCCGTTTCAGGGTTAGCGCCTTTTGGCAGCGTGAGTCCTGTGGCTGCGTGATGCGGCGTATTGAAACCAAAATTCCCGATGTTGATGAGCTGCATCTGCCGCCCATCCTCAAGGATTTGGTGATGAGTAAACGCGGACTGGTGATTATGGTGGGGGGAACCGGTACCGGTAAGTCCACCTCCCTTGCTGCGCTGGTCGGATATCGCAATGCCCACGCACGGGGGCATATCCTGACCATCGAAGATCCGGTGGAATTTGTGCACAACCACAACCAAAGTATCATCACTCAACGGGAAGTGGGGATCGATACCGAGAGTTTTGATGCGGCGCTGAAGAGCTCGCTGCGCCAGGCGCCGGATGTGATCCTTATCGGTGAGATCCGCAGTCAGGAAACCATGGAATTTGCGCTGTCTTTTGCGGAAACCGGTCACCTGTGTATGGCAACCCTGCACGCCAACAACGCCAACCAGGCGCTGGATCGGATTATGCACCTGGTGCCTGAGAGCAAGCACCATCAGTTGCTGTTTGATCTGTCGCTGAATCTGCGTGGCATTGTCGCCCAGCAACTGGTACCTCGCATTGACGGCAATGGTCGGCGTGCGGCGATTGAAGTGCTGATCAATACGCCCAGGGTGTCGAGCATCATTCAGAACAATGAACTGCATCTGCTGAAAGATACCATGGCAAAGTCCAACGAGCAGGGGATGCAGACCTTTGACCAGGCGCTGTTTCGTCTCTATAAGGAAGGCGAGATCAGTTACGCCGACGCCCTGCACTGTGCCGATTCGCCCAATGACCTGCGGCTGATGATCAAGCTCGACAGTAATGAACCAACCAGCTCAGGCCTGATGGATAACGTCACTATCGACATGGGATAAGCCAAAACGATTGAGACAATCTGTCTCTCAGGGCAAAAACGGAGATCATTATGATCTCCGTTTTGTTATATTGCGTAAATTCACCGGATGAATTGGATTTCAGGGAGACAGCAATGAAAACAATATTTTGGACAGCAGCACTGACATTGGTATCCGGCGGCGCGCTGGCGCAGTGTCCCGATTATCTGAACTATGATGCCAAACGGCTGCATTCCAGCGAAAAGGTCAATCTGTGCGAGTTAACCCAGGGCAAACCTGTGCTTATCGTCAATACCGCCAGTAATTGCGGGTTTACGCCGCAATTCAAACAACTGGAGGCGATTAACCGTCTGTACGCCGATAAAGGACTGGTGGTTATTGGCTTTCCTTCCGATGATTTCTTTCAGGAAGAAGATGACGAGAAGGATACCGCCAAAGTTTGTTATTTGAATTACGGCGTCAGTTTTACCATGTTATCGCCGTCGGCGGTGCGTGGCAGCGATGCCAATCCGGTCTTCAGGTATCTGGCGGAAAAGTCAGCGTCGCCGAAATGGAATTTTTATAAATACGTGGTCAGCGGCGATGGTGAGCAGGTGATGCAGTTTAATTCCAGAGTAACACCTGACAGCGAGGAACTGACCAAGGCCATTGAATCTGTTCTGTAAATTGTCGCAGATGCCGTCACCTTGGTCACAATTCTGACCCGGATCAAGTTTCAAGTCCTGCCGATTATGTTACATCATCAGGCCTGAGTGCAGGGAGACCCATTGGCTTGAGCAAGCCAATGGGATGTACAGCAAACCCAAAAAGACAAGAGGCTGTTTTGGCAAAATATATTGGACTAACCAAGGCGCAGGGACACAGTCAGCGGGGCAAAACCGGCGTATTGCTGGTTAATCTCGGTACACCCGATGAACCTACTACACCTGCGCTGCGGCGTTATCTGGCGGAGTTTTTGTCGGATCCCCGGGTGATTGAGATGCCCAGACTGCTGTGGAAGGCGATTCTCCATGGCATCATCTTGCGGACCCGGCCTGCCAAATCTGCCGCCGCCTACCGTGAAGTCTGGACGGATGCCGGCTCTCCATTGATGGAGATCAGCCTCAAACAGACATCCGGGCTGCAGGCGTTGCTGGATGAGCAGCAGGCGGGCGTCAGCGTGCATCTGGCCATGCGCTATGGCAATCCATCAATTGCCAGTGTCATGCAGGATATGCAGCGTCAGGGCATTGACAGAATTGTGGTGCTGCCTTTGTATCCCCAGTATGCGGCACCGACTTCCGGAACGGTATTTGATGCAGTTGCCACTGAGTTGATGCGCTGGCGTTATGTGCCGTCACTGCATTTTATCCATACCTACCATGACAGTGCTGAATATATTGATGCGCTGGCGGCATCCATCCAGCGGGATTTTGATGTTCATGGTAAACCGCAGAAGCTGGTGTTGTCTTATCACGGCATGCCAGAGGAATATCTGCAAAAAGGCGATCCTTACTATTGCTTCTGTCTCAAGACCAGCAGACTGGTGGCCGCAAAGTTGGGGCTGACAGAAGATGATTGTATGACCACTTTCCAATCGCGTTTTGGTAAAGCGCAGTGGTTGCAGCCCTACACGGATGAGACCATGAAGTCATTGCCCGCAAAAGGGGTGAAAGATGTGGCAGTTGTCTGTCCGGCATTCAGTGCTGACTGTCTGGAAACCCTTGAGGAAATTGCCGGTGAAAATCGTGAATACTTTGAGCATGCCGGCGGTGAGTCATTCCGTTATATTCCCTGTCTGAATGACGACGACGCACACATTGCCATGATGGCAGCGTTGGTGAAGCCGTATATTCAGGGCTGAGCACGGTTGTCTTGCGTGACAGGCAGCAACAAAAAACCGGCGTAAATCGCCGGTTTTTTTAACGTTGTCGACAGATATCAGCGGTACTGATTTTCGAAATAGCTTTCGATAATCAGCACAGCCGATACTGCATCGACCTGGTCTTTGGTCAGCGCTTTAAAGCCACCTAACTCAAATAACCTGGCTTTGGCATCGGCGGTGGTCAGGCGCTCATCCTGAGTTGCGACTTTCACGCCAAAGCGACCGTTGATGCGATTGGCAAATTTACGGGCTCGTTGAGTCATCTCCTGCTCTGTGCCATCCATATTCAACGGCAGTCCGACAACTACCAGATCCGGTTGCCATTCTTTCAGCAGCGCCTCGATTTGCTCCCACTTGGGAATACCATCGACCGCTTTGAGGGAGGTCAAAGGAGATGCGCTGCCGGTAAGCTGCTGGCCGATGGCAACCCCAATGCTCTTGGTGCCATAGTCAAAACCCAAAACTGTTTGTGTACTCATTGAACTCTCTTGCTGCTTACGCGTGTCCGGTCTGATGTGACATCTGCCAGACATCAAAGCCCAGGGCGCGGGTCGCCTGTTGCCATCTGTCCTCAAAAGGAACATGGAAAATGATTTCATTGCTGGCGGGAATGGTCAGCCAACTGTTCTCTGCCAGCTCCTGCTCCAGCTGATCTTTACTCCAGCCGGCATAGCCCAGCATGACCATGGCATGCCGTGGTGCTTTATCTGTGCCGATCGATGTCAGAATATCTCTGGAGGTTGTGAGCATCAGGTCATCACTGAGTCTGAGGCTGTTGCTCCAATTGGCCTGGGGCGTGTGCAGCACAAAGCCGCGTTCGGGTGTCACCGGACCGCCGACCATCACTGCCTGTTCGAGCATTTCCGGCCTGCTGATAGTCCCTGATTGGAGTTCCATTTGCTCCAGCAGATCGGTCACCGGGATATCATAGGGCCGATTGATGATAAGCCCCATGGCTCCCTTGTTATCGTGCTCACACATGTAGATAACGGTGCGCTCGAAAAAAGTGTCCTGCAAAGAGGGCATGGCAACCAGAAAATGATTAGTCAGACTTTGCATCATCATAAAACCCCCTCGACCTTTGATATCAACTGCCGGCCAGCTTGACCTGATATCCCATTTTTTCCAGCAGGGATTTAAGCTGCTCCCGATTGTCGGTTTGTACTTCGATCTCAAAGTCTTTGACTGTGCCACCACAGCCGCATTGTTTCTTGAGCTTCTGCGCCAGTGCTTTGAGGTCATCCCCATCCAGTCCCAGACCTTTGATGACGCTGACTCCTTTGCCTTTGCGGCCTTTGCTGTCACGGTGAATACGGACAATGCCATCGCCTTTGGGGACTTCCCTGACTTCCGGCTCCGGGGAAATGCGGCCTTTATCGGTGCTGAACACCAAAGCAATATTGGGATCGATTCTCATAATGCTGGTTTGAGTGAGTAAAGTTGACCTGTGAGTGTACCAAATTTACTGCGTGCGAGGGAGTATTCCGAGATTGTGGTGATGGGAGAACACGGGGCCAGATTCTCTGACCATACTTGTAGTTAATGTCGTAAAGTTCTATTGTGAAAAGCGTTTTGCGATGAGTGAAACGCGTTTACCGAGGCGATATCGGACGTGCGGTTATCGTTTGCTGACAAGCACTGTCACTCGAGGTGATGAGTGACAAGCCGGGTTTAGGGTGGCCGGCGCAGAGTCGACGGCCGCTGTGTAAATTCGGGTAAAAATCTTTCTTTACATTGCACTTTTTTAGCTGTTACTGGTCGAATTGGGCATTGGTTGTGGTGTCGTGCTCCGGGGCTTTCAAATCCTGAGGGATGGGAAAGCCAGCCACATTGTTATTCTTTACGTGGGGTGGTTATGAAAAATCTTATGCTTTTGGCTGTGGCGTTGATGCTGGGCGCCTGCAGTTCGGTGAACACCAACTGGGACTATAATCCGGCGGTGGATTTCGCCCAGTTTAAAACATTTGCCTGGGCGACATCAGTCAATGATGAGTCCGAATATCATCTGGATGGCCTGATGGATGCCCGCGTCCGCAAGGCGATTGATGATCAGCTGGTACTGAAGGGGCTAACTGAAGCGCCGCAGGATAAAGCACAACTGCTGGTGAACTATCTGACCAAAGTAGATACCAAGGTCGATGTGGATACCTTTACCAATTATTACGGCTACAACCCTTACTACCCATACTACGGCCCAGGTTGGGGCTGGGGTGGTCAATGGGGACAGACGCAAACTCAGGTACGTGAATATAACGTTGGTACCTTGATTGTGGATCTGGTCGATGCCAAAACCAAAGCGCTGGTATGGCGTGGCAGTATTGCCGACATCATCAGAGACAAGAAAACGCCTCAGGAACGAACTGAGTTTATCAATAAGGCCGTGGCGGACATTATGGCCAATTATCCTCCCAAGCCACAGCAGTAATATTTACAGCTGTGTTGATGAAAAAGCGGCATTTGCCGCTTTTTCGTTATCATCCCCAAATGCAGGCATTGGCTGTGATTATGTCCTGTGATGGGGCGAATGTGTCACAGCAGCCCCTGCATCAACTGTCGCAGGCGTCTGCCCGCCCGGGTCGCCGCATCACCCGGATGCTGAATCAAATCGACATTGGCATGCCAGCTGAGATTTTCTGCATCGACCGGCAATTTTATCAAAGTGCCTTCTGCAAGCGCTTGGTCTGCAATATGTTGAGGCAGCATTGCCCAGCCCAACCCTGCTTTGGTCAGTTCATTGAGCATGTAATAGTTGTCGGCCTGCCACACATCCGGAGACAGCGGGTAATTGAATGCACTGCCTACCTGATTGCGGGAGCCTATGACCAGCTGCCTGTGTAATTTGAGCTGATCTGTGTGCGTGGGCCGATGCTGCGCCAACGGATGCAACGGACTGACCAGAATATCAAAAGTCACCGTACCGACGCTGTCAAAATGCAGCAGGCTTGGGTATTCGAGCGATGAAAACACCAGCCCGGTTCCCGCCCGTCCCTGCTGCACCAACTCGATGATGTCGGCGCTGGATGCAGACAGGGTTTCAAATGCCAGTCCGGGAAATTCTGCCGCCATGGTGATCAGCACATCCTTCAGGCCCGTAGCCGGGATCCCCTCATCCAATGCCAGGGTTAGTCTGGCCGGTTGTTGGCTGTCCAGTAAGCACAGCTGTTGCTCAAACAACGTCTGTTGAGCCAGCACCGCCTGCGCATAAGGCAGCAGTTGTTTACCGGCTTCCGTCAGTTCCGGATAACGGCCTGTGCGGGTGAAAAGCCGCTGGTTGCTGTCAATCTCCAGATTGATGATCTGCTGGCTCACTGCCGATTGCGCTTTCCCCAGAGCCCGGGCAGCCGCAGAAAATGAGCCATGCTCAACGGTGGTGACAAAACAGGCCAGTTGCTCCAATGTATACATATCTAATAATCAGATGGTATCTAACTTTTAAGTATCATTATGCATGATGATAATGCTCAGGTCTTTCGATTTTGTATTCAGGAGTATTGGTGATGCAAGTAGCCCAAATAATGGGGACCAAAGAGCGGATATTTCATGCGGTACTGTTTGAAGCCCTGGCGTTGCTGTTGATTCTGCCGCTGACCGCGCTTATTACCGGCCAAGGTGCTGGCACGCTGGCATTGGTGGGTGTGGCGCTCAGCCTGTATACCGTTGCCTGGAACTATGGCTACAACCTCTGGTTTGACAGGATCTGTCTGCAGCCCAGAGCAAGTCGCAGTTTGAAGCTCCGCATGCTGCATACCCTGGGGTTTGAAGGTGGGCTGATATTTGTCACTGTCCCGGCAGTGGCCTGGTTTCTGGGCATTTCAATTTGGGCGGCGCTGGCGCTGGAGGCCGGTTTTCTGGTGTTCTTTTTTGTCTATGCCACTTTATTCAACTGGGCTTATGACCTGCTGCGGCACCGATATCGGTTGTCGATTGGTGCCAGGTCTGAAACCGACATGGCGGGATAACTCGTTAATTTTCCGGTTTATTGAATGTTCGTCCTGATCCGGGGCCGATGGTATAAGCTATAGCCAGACAGAGGTAAAAGGAGCGGAGTGATGAAAATTTGGTTCACAGGGATTCTATGGCTGTTATGGGCACCATTGGCGCTGGCCTGGGGAGATATGGATGAGGACGGTGTACCGGATCTGAAAGACGCCTGCGGCGACACTCCTTTGGGGCTCGCCGTCTATGCCAACGGTTGCTCCAAAATGCCCCTGAGTCAATTATGTTTACCTGCGTCCGGGGGCGGAGTTTTTCCTGATAACTGTGCGGCTCCAACCTCGGTTGTTGTTCACTTTCCAACCGGCAGCGCTGCCTTACCTCAATCTCAATGGTCGGTGCTTGCCGACATTGCCCGTTTTTTGAAAACCTATCCTTCTGCCCGGATGGCGTTGGCCGGTCATGCTGATGATCGGGGTTCCGATGCGATAAACGTTCCTCTGTCGCTGGCACGGGCAGACGCGGTAAAACGAGTGCTTGTTGATGACTATGGTATTGCCGCAGAACGATTAATGGTTTCAGGGGAGGGCAGCAGTATGCCTGTCTCCAGTGAGCAGGGAGAAAAAGGGAAATATCTCAACCGTCGGGTTGAGTTTGTTATAAAAAACGAATAGTTTTGTATCGTTTGTAATTTTGGAGCTTACCCAGGAGTAAATTGATGAACGATTTGAATGGATTGATGGAGCAGGCACCGGATTTAATCGTGACCTACGGTCTGAAGTTGATCTTTGCCATCGTCATTTTTATCGTCGGTCGATACTTGTCCAATGTGGCCAAGAAGCTGACGGTAAAACTGCTTGAGAAACGCAAGATTGATAAGACAGTGGTCAGCTTCGTGGGCAATATTGCCTGGGCGGTCATCTTTACCCTGACCATTATTGCCACCCTCGGACAAATTGGTGTGCAGACGGCCTCGCTGGTGGCTGTAGTCGGTGCCGCCGGCCTGGCGGTTGGATTGGCGCTGCAGGGCTCTTTATCGAACTTTGCCGCCGGTGTGCTGATGGTGCTGTTCAAGCCATGTCGAGTTGGGGACTATGTCGAGGCTGGTGGTGTGGCTGGAACAGTTGATGAAATCACTATCTTCTCCACCAAGATGCTGACACCGGATAACAAGGTGATCATCGTTCCCAATGCGTCCATCATGAATGGCAGTATCACCAACTATTCCGCCATGGAAAAACGCCGTGTGGATATGGTGATAGGTGTATCCTATGATGCCGATATTCGCCAGGCTAAACAGCTGCTTTGCAGTATTCTTGAGAATAATCAGTATGTACTGAAGGAACCCGGGTATACGGTGGCGGTATCTTCCCTTGGGGATTCATCGGTCAATTTTGTGGTGCGTCCGTGGGTGAAAACCTCAGATTACTGGGCGGCCCATTTTGAGCTGACTGAAACCATCAAGCTGTCGCTGGATGAAGCCGGTATCGGTATTCCCTATCCACAGATGGATGTGTATATCAAGGAAACACCAGCAGCCTGAGGTTGCTGTTAATAACAGAAAGCCGGCTAAACGCCGGCTTTTTTGTCTTGTCACAACCCGTTGATGAAAAAGCTGTTCAGTGGCCGTGAGGATCCGCTTCAGCCTGATAATCGAAGGTTGGAATGGACCAACGATACTTAAGTGCCAGCATACGGAAGCTGAAACCGAAACTCAGACACACCAGCAGGTTAATCCATTCAGTGACCTGCAGCGCGCTCAGACCGATATACAGAGCAGCGGTGGCCAGTGAGATGACCGCGTACAGCTCTTTGCGGAAGATAAGCGGTACCTGGTTACACAGAATATCGCGGATGACACCACCAAACACCCCGGTGATCACACCCATCACTACCGCCACCACAGGGCTGAATCCCAGCGCCAGGGTTTTTTGTGCGCCTATGATGGAAAATACCGCCAATCCCAGCGCATCGATAGCCAGGAATAATTTGGACAAATAGCGCATCAGTGGCGCGATGATGACTGTCAGCAATGAAGCAAAGGCAATGGCCATCAGATAATGCACATTATCAATCCAGACAATGGGATAGTTGCCGAGCAGAATATCTCTGAGGGTGCCGCCACCAATCGCCGTGGCACAACCGATAATCACAACGCCAAACAAATCCATCTGCTTACGGCCTGCAGCCAACGCGCCAGTCATGGCTTCGGCGATGATCCCGATGAACCAGAGTAGACTGATAAACTGCGCTTCTTGCATGATGAATATACCTGTAGCCAAAATGGAGCTGAATTTTGCCTGAAATCCGGCGCCTCTCCAATAGACAATTTATAAAAATGAGCATTAGATTAACTAATGTTTTTAAAGTCACGGCTAAGGATTCGCTCCAGCTACAGAAAGATTTTTACGCGAGTGTTACAGTAGTTTCAATTTAACTATGGCTAATGGATTCCTGATTTTTGTTTGCATTTTCTGTTGTTGGGCGTCAAATTCGAGTTCTGAACGATATTTTTACAATAACACTGAGTAGACCCGAACCATGATAGATTTCCGCAGTGATACCGTAACCCAGCCCACTGAGGCGATGCGCAAGGCAATGTACCACGCTGAAGTGGGGGATGATGTTTATGGCGATGATCCCAGCGTCAATGAATTGCAGGCGATGGCCGCGGATATGCTGGGATTTGATGATGCCCTGTTTGTGGCATCCGGCACCCAGGCCAATCTGCTGGCCTTGATGGCCCATTGTGAGCGGGGCGATGAGTATATCTGTGGTCAGCAGGCGCACAATTATAAATTTGAGGGCGGTGGTGCTGCGGTACTTGGAAGTATTCAACCGCAGCCGCTGACCAATCAGGCGGATGGTACTCTGTCGCTTGACGATATTCGTCAGGCGATAAAACCTGATGATGTGCATTTTGCCAACACAAAACTCATTAGTCTGGAGAATACGATTGGCGGTTTGGTGTTACCTGAGTCTTTTCTGGCGGACGCTCAGGCGCTGGCTTTTGAGCACAGGCTGAAAACTCATCTGGATGGTGCCCGTCTGGCCAACGCTGCTGTGGCCAGTGGCCGCAGCATGGCACAGTTATCCCAGTACTTTGATTCAGTGTCGTTATGCCTGTCCAAGGGGCTGGCTGCCCCCGTCGGCTCGCTGCTGCTTGGCGATAGCAGATTAATTCACAATGCCCGGCGCTGGCGTAAAATGCTCGGTGGCGGAATGCGACAGGCCGGTGTGTTGGCTGCCGCCGGTAAGCTGGCATTGACCCAGCAGATCGAGCGCCTGGCTGAAGATCATGATAACGCCAGACTGCTGGCTGAAGGATTGATGCAACTGGATGAGTTTCGGGTGGATCTGACCCGGGTTCACACCAATATGGTCTTTGCCGGGTTGGCGCCGGAATTGGATCCCGAGATGCTGGCCCGCGCTCTGCGTGAGCAGGGGATTGTTATTACACCGGGACGGACTGTCAGATGGGTCACTCACAAAGACATCAGCCGTGCCGATGTGTTGCACACCCTCGAGAGTATCAAACGCGCGCTCTGAGTTGGTTGATGCCATTTTATCGGTTCAAGCCGGTACCATGTTGCAAAACGCCTGCATTATCCCGACTAGGGTCACAGGCTCAAACTGGCTGATGGCAGGATGATGCGACGACCGCTCGGTGATGAAACAAGATGGTGCAGTCGTCACCCAAAATGTGCATAAACGCCTGTGGCTAGTCGCCGCTTGATTTTTATTTTATTGATATTTAAAGGATATTTAAGTTGGCATTCAAACTGCTTTGGGTCTTTTGGACAAGCAAAGGAGGTCAACATGAAATTCTACAGTCGACATTGGGTCAAACCAGAACACCTTAATCCGGCCAATACCCTGTTTGGTGGTCAGCTACTTGCCTGGATCGATGAGGAAGCCGCCATCTTTGCCGCATGCCAGATGAAGAGTCAGCGTCACGTGACCAAGTTGATTTCTGAAATCAACTTCCTGACACCGGCTCGTCAGGGGGATGTGCTTGAGTTTGGGTTTGAATTGATCAGTCTGGGAGCCAGCAGTATTACGCTGGCCTGTCTGGTGCGTAATAAAGTGACCGGTATTCCTGTGGTGGCCATAGACAAGTTGGTGTTTGTTCACGTGGATGGACAGGGCAAACCTGTCCCCCACGGGATGAAAGCCAATGCGGCCTGAGCCGCTTACTGGCTCTTTACCTCTTCTTTAACCGATTTGACGGCGTCGCGGGAGGCATGACCTATCGCCCGGGTAGCATCCCGGGTGGCATGGCCAATTTCAGTGGTCGCTTCCTTGGTGGCATGACCTATATCCCGGCCGGTTTCCTTGAGTTGAGCACAGCCAGACAAGCCCGCAATCAACAACACAGAAACAAAGATTTTCTTCATTCGTTCTCAACTCCTTCGAAGGTGACGTGGCCGGAATATAGCACTTTTTGTGCTGTCATAAGGAACCTGGCAGCACAAAAAAACTCATCCTGAAAGCTGGCAGTGTCAGTAAGGCAACATCAGAATGGCGTTGGCGATTGCCCTGGGGGCGCCGGAGGAGGGACTGTTTATCACTTTATCTTCAAGCCAGAGCGTTGATGAACCGCCACCATCCAGATTGAGCGCGTTTTGTACCTTAAGTTTCAGCAACAGCTCTTTCAGTGCCGGGATACTTATTCCGGTACTGAATCCGGGTTGCCTGCCATCAATGGTCATCAGCAGAATCATCCCTGTATTGGTCTGGGCGATGATACTGCGCGGGTGTTGGCCTTCAATCCAGTCTGGCAGATGACCTTGTGGCCAACCCTGTTGGGTTTCGAAGTCGGCGCTTTGTCCCTGCTTAATTAAAGAAGGGCCACTACTTAACAGATTTTGGGGGAGGTTTGGGGCCTGGTGGATGCTGACGTTCCTGCCGATATGGGTCTTTAACGCCTCAATGTAACTTCCTGTCGCCAAAATCATGGGTCCTGGCAACTCCTTCGGCAGATTGGCAGGATCGAGCCGAGTCAGCCGGTCGTTTAGGATGACATAACAGAGCATTCTTTTGGGTCCCCCTTCTGCTGATATGATTTCTGCAGCAAAATTATCCGGAGGGTGCTGCCAAAGAATGAGTTCATCGTTTTGTTGGCAGGTCACATCATGGCGAACCGTTGAAGACGTCGGGCCACAGTTTCTGACAAGACCAGCTGCCCGATTGATGCCGGTAAATTCGAGCCAGAATTGGTGATCCAGTTGCAGGTCGGCGCTTATGGCTGGTTCATTGATGAAATCGACAGCATCGTCCGGGCCGATAATGACGGAAGCCAGCGCGCCATTGGCTTCACTCAGAAGCATGCCATCCACTATCACTGCACCCACTGGATCACCGGGTATTCCATCCTGACGTTGCATGACAAAGAAGCCGCCATTGATGCCCGCCAGCGCCTGATGACGTTTGGCGATATCTGGCAGTGGCGTCAATGCCGGATATAACCCGGTTGCCGTTGCCAGTTTAAGTTGCCCATCAAATTGCCCGGGTTCCAGCGCAATCAGCTGCAGTTTTAAGGGGTCTTCACCCCTTTTGCTGGCGGCAATATGGGTCAGGCCAGGTCTTATCTGAGTAAACTTATCCAGTTGCCAACCCGCTTGTGATAAATGATCTGTCAGGGTTGCAGGTGCAGCCTGCAGCTCAATAACAGCAGACAGTAAGAGTAGAAACGTGGCTTGCAAGAAAAAGAGGGCGCGGAGCCTGCCCCCAAAAAAGCACGAGATGTGCATCGGATAGCAATTCATATTATTTCAGGCAATTGGGTTTTGCGCTGACACCTTTCCAGATGGATTGCAGATAGCCGGTGGAATCCTTGGTGACATTAAAGATCATCATGCCGCCGGTAAACCCATTGTCCATGGCGCACTTCGCCAGATTTTTAGCGGTTGCTGATGGGGTACTGCCGGTACTTGCCCCAACACCCAGTTTGCTTTTACTGACACCGGCACTGACATAGGGATTGAGTCTTGACGTACAGGTGTCTGCCCAGTAACTCATTTCCCAGCCGTAATCCAGGTTATCCCCCAATTTATGACCCTGCCATTGGCTGCTGAAGTCCTGAATATCGCGAAACAGGGCTTTGGTAACCAGTTTATCCGGCATTTTGTCTTTCAATAGCTTGGATATCATGGGTAAGGAGTCTGCATAGGTGCTGTTACACTTTGAGTACTCATCATCAATATCTATGCCATCCAGCCCATACTGATCTACGGCATCCTTCAGCACCTGAGCAAAATCATTGGCATCCTGCTCGTTGGCGAAACAACTCCAGCCGGCATTTTGATGGTTGCCCAGGATATCAAGCACGACCTTGGTGCCCTGAGCCTGTACCGCTCGTACTTTATCCAAATTATTGTTCAGCAGATCTGACACCTGGGCATTAAGGTGCAGTGAAGCCTTGCCTGAATTGCTGTCAAAATTGATGTTGGCAGCAAATATGACCGCCACGTCAAACAGCGGCTGGCTGTTCTCCTGATAGCAGCCTACATTGGCAAAATCGTTACTGTTTACCTCTACATAAGCGACTTTCTTCTGGTTGCGTCCATCCAATCCATCACCACCGCCATCTGAGTCAAGTTTGTTTTTACAAAGAGATGAACCCAGAGTTCGCAAATCATAACCGCTGCTGCCACAGCCATATCCTGAACCATCCATGGATGCCTGGGCCGACAGCCGGGTAATTTCCCAGCGGCCCAACATATTGCAAAGGTTTGCTTTATCACCGTGACTGGCATCGTTGGCTTCTTCATAGGTGACGTGCTCAGTACCTGAAGGGCAGTCGCTGTTGCTCACCTTTTGCACTGTTTTACAGATGGATTCACCCATACCCTGGGTTTGATTGGTTTTTATCAGGCAGCCATAGCCTTTACCAAAGATACCTGCCTGATTTCCCAGTCTGGAGATATACCAGTCGCCCAGTTCATTACAGATAGCCTCTTTATTGGCTTGGGCTTCACTCACATTCACGTGAATAGAGCCAGCAGGGCAAGTTTCCCCCTGAGCGACGAAGAAGTTGGCGGCAGAACTTGATGCCGTGAAACAACAGAGTAACAGGGAAGTGGTTGATATTATTGATTTCATTATTTTGTCTCCGGAATAGTCGGATACGTTAATCTTACACCACAGGTCCAACCAAAAATGTAAACGATTACATTTTTGGTTGGAACAACGCCTTAATGGCAAGGTCTTTTACATACTGCAGATAATTTATTCATCGCACAATGGGTTTATGACGGAAAATATATACATTTTTATAACATTTGTTTATATGGTCGGTTGGTTTGACTTATATAAGTCGAATCAGACAGGTATACCTTTACCGGCGAACTCAGGCTTAAGGTCCGGTTTATGCGTGTGGCCTGGAGCCGGATAGACACAATCCGACAAGTGCTTATTAACGAAACTTAGGGTAGCCTCACAGGAAAGGGGGAGAGGTGTCAAACTCCCACCAGTCCTGTGAGACCGCCGGTTAACGCTACTTCAGGCAGTTTGGAACCTGCTCGACGCCCTGCCAAACTGACTGTATATAGCCATAGGAGTCTTTGGTCAGGTTGAAGATCATCATGCCGCCTTCAAGATTATTGTCTTCCAGGCACTGGGCCAGGTTTTTGGCTTGGGAGGATGAGGTGATGATGGTGCTGGCGCCCACCCCCAGCTTGGTATCAGACATGCCAAGAGTGCGGTAGGCGCTGAGTCTTGCTTCGCAGTTGCCGCTCCAATAGCGCATGTCCCAGCCGAAATCCAACAGGTCCTGGAGTTTGTGACCATTCCAATCCGCCTGGAAGTCGTTAAAGTCAGCAAACAGGGCTTTGGTGATCAGTTTATCCGGCATGGCATCACGAATGGCTTTGACCACCATAGGTACAGATTCTTCATAAGTGCTGTCGCACTTGGAATATTCATCGTCAATATCAACGCCATCCAGCCCGTACTTGTCGACAGCATTTTTCAACTGACTGGCGAAATCTTTGGCGGAGTCCTCATCGGCAAAACAGGACCAGCCGGCGTTCTGGTGATTCCCCAAAATGTCCAGCACGACTTTGGTGCCTTTCGCCTGTACAGTCCGTACCTTATCGATATTGTTTTCAAGCAGATCCGTCACCTGATCATTCAGGTGCAACACCGCCTTTTGTTCAGTGCTGTCATAGTTGATGTTGGCGGCAAAAATCACTGCAATATCAAACAGGGCTTCACCATTCTGTTCAAAACAGCTGACATTACCAAAGTCATTGTTATTGACCTCAACGTAAGCCACTTTGCGTTGGGAAGTGTCGATCCCCGAGCTGGCATCGACTGAGTCCAGTTTGTTTTTGCACAGGGAAGCGTTCAGCTCCCCGCTGCTTTGCCCTGCAGTTTGACAAAACCCGGTTGGTCGGCTCATCGAAGCATTGGCTGAAAGCAGCACTTCATCATCACGGCTGAGCATATTACAGAGGTTGTCAGCATCGCCTTTGCTCTTGTCATTGGCTTCTGCCAGGGTGACGTGTTCCGTATAAAAAGGACATGCCTGACTTTCCACCCGGTAGACGGTTTTACAGGCTGAGTTCGCCAGCTGCTGTGGTTGATTCTGTTCTACTTTACAGCCGTAGCCGTTACCAAAGATAGCGGCGTTTTCGCCAATACGGGTGATGTCCCATTCGCCCATCTCATCACAAATATCAGTGCGATTGGCAATGGCTTCACTCATGTTCACGTGGATGGCGCTCTCAGGGCAGCTTTCTCCCTGATTCAAAAAAAAGCCGGCTTCAGCCTGAGGGAAAGACTGAGGCTGGGGAGCGGTTGTTGGTGCCTGACCTTCGTCATTGTCAGAGCCGCAACCCATCAGGCTAAGGGCCAGCAGTAATGGTGGCAGAGTACTGAGTTTCATATTGTGGTTCTCCATTGGTGTCTCTTATTATCAGTCTCAATTACGCGTTGTAATCGATTACATTTCCTCTGGTACTGCTGCGAGGCTGGTTTTTTCAGCGGCTCTGTAGCAGGTCGATTTACTACAGAGCCGGAATTTCACTCTCCAATTTGATTCAGGGAAGGATATTGGGCGCTAGTAATTCTCCCCCCTCCACCAACTGACTGTGGGGAATAAAAGGAGAGGGCAATGGTTGGCCGTTAAACAGGAATTGTCTGGCAGGCGTTGATGCGCTTTTGATCTTGAGGGTAGCGCCAGCTGGTACGCCGTTAAGTTGCAGCTCTACCTCATCGAAAGTTGGTTGAAACAGTGTATATTCCGGGATGCCCGGAGTGACCGGATAAAGCCCCATCATGGCAAACACCAACCAGGCTGACAGGGTGCCGGCATCGTCATTGCCGGGCAGTCCTCCCGGAGTATTACTGTAGTACTGAGCTATCAGCGAGCGCACTTTGGCAGAGGTTTGCAGCTCCTGGCCTGGCAGATAGTTGTATAAAAAGGGATAGCCGATATCCGGCTCATTGGCCATGTCGAAGTTATTGGTGGAAAATGTGGCGTTGAGCCTTTTTTGAAACTCAGCGTCACCGCCACCAAGCGCAATCAATCCGGGAATGTCATGGGGAACGTAGAACCGGTAGTTCCAGGCGTTGCCCTCAATATAGCCGGGCGCGGGCTCAAAATTGCGACCCAGTTCAGTGTCATAGGGTGACAGCCATTTACCGTCTTTGTGTTTGGGCCTGAGCATGCCGGTTGCTGGGTCATACAGCTTGCGATAGTTCAATGATTTTTGCTGAAACTCGCTGGCAACGTCATCATTGCCGAGGGCTTTTGCCAGCTGAGCAATATTAAAGTCCGCCAGATAATACTCCAGGCTGGTGGACACACTGCCATCCCAGGGGCCTTCATCATCGACCGGCACATACCCCAGCTCAAGGTAGTCAGCGTTATCGGGACGCAGTGGGCTGTTTCTGCTGTTGGCCGATTTCAGTATAAGCTCGAATGCGGCTTCTGCATCGAAGTCAGTCAGCCCTCTGAGGTAGGTGTCGGCCAGCATGATGGTGCCGGGATCGCCCACCATCACGCCGGTTTCCATCGCCGCCAGTTCCCACTTGGGCAGCCAGCCACTCTGCTTGCCCATATTGACGGCGCTGCGGGCCATTTGCAGCTGCAGTTCCGGATACACCAGACTGAGCAGGGGGTGCAGGTTTCTGTGGGTGTCCCACAAAGAAAACACGCTGTATACCGGCTCATCACTTCTGCCTTTACCGGCTTGCCCCATCAGCGGATATTCACCATTGACATCAGAAATAACACTGGGATGAATAAGGCTGTGATACAGGGCGGTGTAGAACAGGGTTTTGTCCTCCTCTTTGCCCTTGACTTTGATTCTGGTCAGCAGGTTTTGCCAGGCTTCCCTCGCCTGTTTGCGGGTGTGTTCAAACTCAAAGCCCGGCTGCTCAGCTTCAAGGTTTTCTCGGGCGTTTTCAATGGAGACAAACGAGAGACCGATTTTAACCTCCAGCGTTTGATTTGGCAGCTGCTCAAAGCTGAAATAGGCGCCGGGATTGTCGCCCGCCATAGGGTAGAGGTAGCCGGGGTAGGGCTTAAACTTGTCATTGAACTTTACCCAGTCAGCTTCCACATTTTTGTAGGCTGGCATCTTCTTAAAAGTGCCGAAGTCACTGGCGGGCTGACTGAAGCGGGCGACAAAATACACAGGGCGCACATCCTGTGCGTTATAACAGAAGGTGCCAACCGTGCGAATGCCCTCCACCTCAGTGGCGGAGTTGATTTTCACCATGGCGCCGGTTTCGTTGGTCAGACCCACTCCAAGATTGAGCAGCACATTGGCACGCCCTGTTGGAAAGGTAAATCGGCTCAACCCGGTTCTTCGGGTGCTGGTGACCTCGGCCCGAATATCATATTTATCCAGCATGACGCTGTAATAGCCGGGAGACGCCTGCTCGTTGGACATGGGGCTGCCGTAAATCTTACTGTCGAGTTCAAGCTCGCCGCGGGTAGGCATTAGCTGAACCACGCCAAACTCAGGGCAGCCCACACCGCTGAGGTTCAGGTGGCTGAAACCGGTCAGAAAACGGTTTTCGTGGATATAGCCTCTGGAGTTCCAGGCGTCATCCTGCTCTGTAGGATTGAGGCCATCACCGGTGCCCGAAACATTGTAGGGCGACACTGACACCAGTGAATGCGGATATTGGGCGCCGGGGTGAGTCGCGCCAAAGTTGGAGGTGCCGATAAAAGGATTCACATAATCCACCTCTGGTTTACTTTCGGCGGCCATTCCCCATTGAGACACCAGCAGGCAGGATGCAACCAGAAACGGCCGGGTAAGTATTTTCATTTTGGTTCTCCGGTCATGACAAACAGCAGCTCACCACCCCGCATAATCTGATCGTGGCGAAGAATAAAGCCCTCAAGTGGCTCGCCATTCAACAGTACATATTCAACGTAAACATTGTCCTGGCTTTGGTTTTGGGTGCGGATATGAAAGTATCGGCCACTTCCCAGATCTATGCTGGCGGCATCCACTTCGGGGCTGCCCAGCACATACTCGCCGCCAACCGGATTCACCGGGTAAAAACCCAGCGCGCTGAACAGGTACCAGGCCGACATCTGGCCGGCATCTTCATTGCCTGACAAGCCATCGGGCGTTGGTCGGTACAGCTCCTGCATTATCTGCCTGACCAGCTTCTGAGTTTTATGGGGCTTGCCCAGGTATTGGTACAGGTAGGGCACATGATGACTGGGTTCATTACCATGGACATATTGGCCGATATAACCGGAGATCCACTCCGGCATCTCGCCTTGTTGCCCGGCGCTGAACATGGCATCCAGCTTGGCGTCGACGTTATCTGCTCCTCCCATCAGGGCAATCATGCCGGCAATATCCTGAGGCACGAAAAAGCTGTACTGCCAGGCGTTGGCTTCGCAGTAATCTTCCGGGTGATAGGCATTGGCATCGAATGGCAGTTTAAATGTGCCATCTTTCCCTTTTGCCCGCATAAAGCCGGAATGAGGGTCGAAGTGGTGGCGGTAGTTGGTGGCCCGAAGAGCAAATTCCCGGCTGACATCGGCTTTGCCAAGTTGTTCTGCCAACTTCGCTATTGCCCAATCGTCAAAAGCGTACTCCAGCGTCAACGAGACATTCCAGCTGCGCTCTTCATGGGGAACATAGCCCCGCTCCCGATAGCTTTTTATGCCAAAGTCATCCTGCATGGCGCTTTGCAGTGCGGCGGTGAGGATAGCTTCCCCCGGCTCGTCGGTCAGTCCTTTCATCCAGGCATCCACCAACACAGGGACCGAGTGATACCCCATCATCATGTCGGTTTCCTGCCCCTGAAAGTTCCAGACAGGTAAGCGCCCGGCAACCTGGTAGTGACTCATGAGAGAGGTCATCATTTCCCGGGTAGTGTCGGGGGCCGTGATGGTTTTCCAGGGATGAAGCGCTCTGAAGGTGTCCCACAGGGAAAACAGCTCATATCTCGGATAGGCAGAGGATTGGTGGATACCGCCATCCGGCCCACGGTAGCGGCCGTCAACATCGGAATAGATACGGGGAGCCAGGGCCGCATGGTAGGCGGCGGTGTAAAACTGGGTCAGGTTATCCGGGCTGGCTTTAATGGTGACTCTGGAGAGTTCTTTGTGCCATGCCCGTTGAGCAGCACTCTTGACCTCATCAAACCGGGGAAACTCCCGGCCTTCGGCCAACAGATTGTGCATGGCCCCATCGATACTGACTGAGCTGAGGGCTGTTTGTACCAGCACATCCTGTTGCTTTCGGGTATCGAACTCAAACCAGGCATTCAGCTCTTTGGCTGAATAGCCTGGCTTGTGAGGCAGGGCCTGGTCACCATCAAATACAGCCACTTTGGTGAACGGCCTTGAGAACCGGCTGACAAAGAAGACTTTCTGGTCTTTGGCCCAGCCGGTAGAGAAGCGATAGCCGGCGATGGTTCTGTCATCCAGCACCTGCAGTTCGGTGGCTGTGGTGTCATCCCAGTTGCGACTGTAACCCAGATCCAGCCTGACGATGGCTTCGTCTGCTGACTTTGGGAAGGTGTATCGCTGCAGTCCGGTTCTTGCTCCGGCGGTCAGCTCGACATTGATGTCATAGCTGTCCAGATGGACCTGATAATACCCCGGGCTTGCTGACTCTCTGTCGTGACTGAATCTGGAGACCAGAGTGCCTGATTCAGGCCCTTGTTCAGTGACCTCCCGGTAGAGTGGTTTGGTCAGTGGCATGTAGGAGATATCGTAGAGATCGCCTGCGCCGGTGCCGGACAGGTGGGTGTGGCTGAATCCGGCAATGATATTGTCCGGATAGTAGTACCCGGCAATCCAGTCCCAGCCTCCCCGGCCATTATCCGGACTCAGCTGCACCATGCCGTGGGGCACAGTGGCTCCGGGGAAGGTGTTGGCTTTGCCGCCGGTGCCGATAAAAGGGTTGACCCATTGCAACAGCGACGGCTCGACTTCAGGTTTGGCCTGCGACGTGACGTCCGGCTCCTTGGCTGAAGAGGGTGAGCGATTGACCTTGGTGTGTGTCACCTGAGCAATACCGCTTTGAGCCATGCAGCCGCCCAGCAGTATCAGAGACGTCGCGGTCATTATCGCAAGTGCCGGCAACTTCATGCCTGTTCGCTCTGAGTGGTTTGCAGGCGCTCAAGGCTGTGCAGCACTTCAAAGCAGGCACCCAGAGTATGGTAGTCACACTTGGCACCGGCAGCACTTTTCTCGTTGGAGAATTTGGTATTGTTGCGCAGCAGCAACCGGTACCAGGCACCGTAAGTGTGGTCGACCATATAGTCCCAGCTGTATCGCCACAGCTTGGTATATCGCTCCAGCCAAACCGGTTCATCAGTGACTTCATACAGCAGCGCCGCAGCCGCCAGACTTTCGGCCTGTACCCAGAAGTACTTCTCATCATCACACCAAGCACCGTCAGGAGAAAATCCGTAGACAAGGCCTTTGAACTCATCGTCCCAGGCGTGTTTCCAGGCGGCGTGGAACAATGCCTGTGCCCGCTCAACCAGCCAGGGTTCGGGAGCGTGACGATTCAGCTGCAATAACAGCTTGCTCCATTCAGTCTGATGCCCGGGCTGAAATCCCCAGGGACGATACAGGTTTCTGGGATCCTCTTTGTTGTATTCCCAATCGATATCGAAGGTATCTGTATAGTGTTCCCAAATCAGGCCGTTGGTCAGATTCGCTTGTCTGACTGCAATATTGCTGGCCAGCGTCCGTGCTCTGTCCAGAAAATGTGCTTTGCCGGTTGCCTCATAGGCGGCAATCATGGCTTCACACAGGTGCATATTGGCATTCTGGCCGCGGTAGGGGCTGAGCACGCCATCCGGGCTGAGTTCATCGGCGTACAAGCCATACTCAGGCTGCCAGAATCTTTCTTCCAGTAATTCCCACACCTGTTGCAGTTTGACATCAGAGCGGATGATGCCGGCTTTCAGTACCGAGGCGTAAGCCAGCAGCACAAACGCGTAGCCGTATGCCTGCTGGGTCATGTCCAGCGGCTGGTGATTTTCTAGGGTCCAGGCATAGGTTCTGGTGCTTTCCTGCCAGTGAACCTGCTCCAGGTAGTCCAGTCCGTGTCTGGCGATATCCAGATAGGACTGGCGGTCAAACACCATGCCAGCCAGGGCATAGTTGACTATGATGCGGGTACTGCTGACCAATTGTTTGAATGAGCGATTGAACAGAGTGCCATCATCCAGATAGTTCTGGAAGTAACCGCCTGATTTATCTACTACTTTATCTGTGTAGAAGTTGAGGATCTGCTGACAGTGAGAGAGCAGGAACTCCTTGTTGTAAAAATTCATTTGTCACTCCTCAAAGCATTCAGGGTGGCAGCGGCATCAGAGCCTGACAGGGTTTGCTTGATCTCATTGAGTGTTGCCAGTGCCGGAAACGCGCCGGGGCGGGTGACCGCCAGCGCGCCGCAATGACAGGCAAAGGTCAGCAATTCGGTCAGTTTCTCCTGCAACGCCGCCTCAGGGGAATACTCAGCCGCCAGCGCAAACAGCAAGCCACCAATAAACCCATCGCCACCCGCGGTGGTGTCGACACTGGTCACCTTCGGAGGATAGATGATGCCGCAGGCCTTTGGGGTAAAGTACTCAAGCTCTTTACCGCCGTCGGTGATCATCAGCAGGCGGCAGTTGTGCTCAAAACACTGTTCAATAAACTGTTTGGGGTTGTCGCCTGCCAGAAAATCAAACTCCTCTCTGGCGAACTTGAGCAGATTGGCGCTGAGCACAAACTCATTCACTCTGCTGATATCCGCTTTGCCCGCGGGCCAGAGGTTATGCCGCAGGTTGACATCAAAACTGATCAGGCAACCTTGTTGTTTGGCCTGCGCAACAAATTCTCTGGTGCTGGCAGCGATCTCAGTGGTGGTGAGGGTATTGCTGCAAAAGTGCACCACAGGTTGATTGATAAACCAGCGGGGAGAGACCTGCTCAGGGGTGAGCACCATATCGGCACTCTGATCCCGATAGAAGGCGAAGCTGCGCTCGCCATCAGCATCCAGAGTGACAAAGGCCAGCGCGGTTTTTGCTGTGGGATGGCACAATAAATCCCGGGTATCCACCCCATAATGCGCCAGTGCGCCGGTCAGGAAATGACCGAAACTGTCATCCCCCACCTGACCGGCAAACCTGGCTTTGCCGCCCAATTTGGCAATGGCCACCGCAGCATTGGCGGGGGCTCCCCCCGGATACTGACGGAACTCATTCAGGGTCAAGCCATCCTGTCCGGTCTTGCCGGTATTGAGGAAATCGATCAGGGCTTCACCAAAACACAGTACTTCTTTCATGTTACCTGGACTCCGGAGCCTGGCCTTTGTTACAGCCTGACAGTGCGTACCAACCAATATAGAGGTAACACACTATCGGCACGAGAAAACTGAGTTGCACGCCAACCACATCGGCCACCACGCCCTGCAACAAAGGCAAAATGGCGCCCCCGACGATCGCCTGGCAAAGCAGGCCTGAGCCGCGACTGGTTAATGTACCAAGCCCGCGGATTGCCAGGGTAAATATCGTCGGGAACATAATTGAATTAAAAAAACCCACCGCGATCACGCTCCACATCGCTACATTGCCACTGCTGGAAATGGTGGTGATAAGCAGCATGATGGCAAACAGCGCATTGCCGGCCAACACATAGCGGGGAGAAACAAAGCGGGTGAGGGCAGCGCCGACAAACCGGCCTATCATGGCGCTGCCCCAGTAATAAGAGACCAGCTGACTGGCTTGATGCTCTGTCAATCCACCGAGATCCGCCGTGGCGAAATAGTTCACCAGAAAACTGCCCACGGACACCTCGGCGCCAACGTAAACAAAGATCCCCAAAGCGCCAAAGAGTAATCCCTTATGGTGCCAGATGCTGTCGTGAACTTGCTTTTGCTCATCATCTGAGCTCTGGATCACCGGCAGCTTGAGGAAGGCAAACCCCAGAGCCGTCAGCGCCACAAATCCGGCCAGCAGCAGGTAAGGGAGTTGCACCGCCTTGGCATCGATATTCTCTGTTGGTACTGCACTGAAGATAAGTGCGGCACCAAACAGCGGCGCCAGAGTATGTCCCATGGAGTTAATCGCCTGAGCCAGATTCAGGCGGCTGGCGGCCGTGCGTTCCGGGCCCAGTATGGCAACATAGGGATTGGCCGATACCTGCAGAATGGTGATGCCGGACGCCAGCACAAACAGTCCCACCAGGAAAATCCCGTAGATCTCCACTTCCGCGGCGGGATAAAAGATCAGGCAGCCGACGGCGATAGTGCCCAGACCTGTCAGTATGCCTTTGATATAACCTATCTTTTCGATCAGCTTGCCGGCAAAGGGCGAGATGATGAAATACGCGCCAAAGAAGCAGAACTGCACCAGCATCGCCTGGGTATAGTTGAGCTCAAATGACGCCTTTAAATGCGGAATGAGAATGTCATTCAGCGCAGTGATAAAACCCCAGATAAAGAAGAGTGTGGTCATCGCCGCGAATGCCAGTTGACTGGCGGAGCCTTTGACCTGAGTTGTTGGAGTTCCTGTTTGTATCATAGCCATGGTCGGTGTCTCTTGATTGTTATTCTCAGTGAGTGCCGGCAGACGGTTCGTCAGGGGACACGCTGGACAGTGAGTAAGGCAGATCCTGTGTCAGAGTGCCTCTGTGTTTGTTGGGCGTTTCGGCCATAGTGAAAGTCAGCTTTCCCCCTTTCATCAGCTCGGTGTGAGATAACCAGTTGTGGCCATACTCTTTACCATTGAACGACAGCGACTCAATGTAAGGGGTTTGGGATGAATTGCCCTTGGCGGAAATGGTCAGTGTCTTATCGCCCGGCAGCGTCAGCGTTGCCTTGTCAAACAGCGGCGAGCCGATGACATACTGATCCGTTCCCGGTGTTACAGGGTAGAAGCCCAGTGCGCTGAACACGTACCAGGCGGAAGTCTGGCCGTTGTCTTCATCACCGCAATAGCCATCGGGAGTGGGGGCATAGAGTTTATCCATTACCTCCCGCAGTCGCTGCTGCGCCTTCCAGGGCTGACCTGCGTGGTTATACAGATAAATCATGTGCTGCATTGGCTGATTGCCGTGGGCATAGTTGCCCATGTTGACGATCTGCATCTCCCGGATCTCATGAATGGTGAAGCCGTAGTAGGAATCGTCAAACAGCGGTGGCATTTCGAATACCTGATCCAGCTTATCTGCAAATTTCTGCTGGCCACCCATCAGGTCTATCAGACCCTGAGTATCGTGGAAGACTGACCAGGTGTAGTGCAGTGCATTGCCTTCGGTAAAGGCATCGCCCCATTTCAGCGGATTGAATGGTGTCTGAAAACTGCCGTCCCGGTTCTTACCCCGCATCCAGCCAGTTTGTGGATCAAACAGCTTTTTGTAGTTGAGGGAGCGTTGATAGAAGCGCTTTGCATCATCCTGTTTGCCCAGAGCGCTGGCCAACTGATAGAGGTTGAAATCGGCAAAGGCATACTCCAGCGTGCGGGCGGCATTTTCATGGATACCCACATCATAAGGAACATAGCCCAGCGTGTTGTAATAGCTGACACCTTCCCGCCCGACTGAGGTCATTGGCCTGCCTTCATTCACCTCTGCGTTTTTCAGCACGGCTTCATACAGAGTCTCAATATGTTGCTGCCCTACGCCTTTGAGATAAGCATCGGCAATATTGATGGCGGAATTGGAGCCTATCATCACATTTCTGTGGCCGGGACTGGCCCACTCCGGCAACCAGCCAGATTCCAAATAGGTGTTTGCCAGGCCCTCCATCACTTTTTCATTCAGCTCGGGATACATGAGGTTAAAGAAGGGGAACACCGCACGGAAGGTGTCCCAGAAGCCATTGTCGGTAAACATATAGCCAGGCAGGATCTTGCCGTTATAGGGGCTGTAATGTATTACCTTGCCCTGGGCGTCATATTCATAAAAACTGCGGGGAAACAGCAGTACCCGATACAGCGCCGAATAGAACGTACGTTTGGCATCCAGATTGTCATCTTCAATTTGAATTCGCCCCAACTCCTGCTGCCAGCGGGCAGTGGCTTTTGCCCGGGTCTGCTCAAAACTGTCATCTGCCAGTTCCCGCTCAAGATTGAGCTGGGCCTGAGCCGGGCTGATAAAAGAAGAGGCGACCTTTATCCCTATCTGCTCACCTCTGCCGGTGGTAAAGCGCACTATGGCGCCTGTGTGTTTGCCCTCTTGCTCAATGGCATCCTGTGCCAGTTGCCAATCATCTGACCAGGTGTGGACTTGCTCAAAATCTTTATCAAATTCAAGCACGAAGTAGTTGTGGAAATTGTCCGGCACGCCACCATGATTATTGCGGGCATAACCGATGATCCGGCGCTGCTGTGGCAACACTTTGACCATGGAGCCCTTGTCGAAGGCATCAAGCACTATGTAAGCGGCGTCAGTTTGGGGGAAGGTAAACCTGAATTGTGCTGCGCGCTCTGTGGCAGTGACTTCGGCAGTCACGTCATAATCGGCCAGGTAGACACTGTAGTGATCGGGTTTGGCAACCTCGGTTTTATGGGAAAACCAGGAGGCGCGGGCATCTTCCTGAAGTTGCAGCGCGCCGGTAACGGCCATCAGCGAGAATGCACCATAGTCATTGAGCCAGGGACTAGGCTGATGGGTTTGTTTGATGCCACGGATCTTGTTGTCGTCATATTTGTACGCCCAGCCATCCCCCATTGGCGCGGTCATGGGGGTCCAGAAGTTCATGCCCCAGGGCAAGGCAACCGCCGGATAGGTGTTGCCGTTGGATAGCTCAAATGTTGAGTCAGTTCCCATCAATGTATTGACCAATGACAGGGGCGTATCAACCTTAACTGACGGTGCAGCGTTGCTGCAGACAGCGCCGGAAAACAGCCAAATCGCACCAGTTAAGGCGTTCTTTATCAGAGGCTTATTGGATATGACCGGGTTCAACATGACATTCCTTATGTGTCGTTTTTACGTTGGATATGTTGCGCAATTATTAAAAGTAACCGATTACATTTTGTGATACCAGCTATATTTACAATTTGCAAACAAGTCATGCTTGTGTAATATCGCCCATGGATTGATGAAACCCCCGTCACAACTGGATTTTGAGGGGGTATATTTTTTAGGGTTGCAATTTCCCGCAGCATCAGGAAAATTCGTCAACTTAAATGGATGTAACGTTTTCATAATGTGGAGGAGGTTGCTAAGTGCCTAATATTAAACAGGTAAGTCAGTATGCTGGCGTGTCTACGGCAACAGTATCCAGAACACTCAAGAATCCCGAGGTTGTCAGCCCCAAGACCCGGGAGAAGGTCCTCAATGCGGTAAAGGCTGTGGGGTATCGCCCCAACTGGCTGGCCGCCAGTGTCAAAAGTGGGCGTTCCAACTCAATCGTGGTGTTGGTTCCCAACCTCGTTAACCCGTTTTTTATGAGGATAGTTGAGGGCATCGAAAAAACGGCGCAGGAACACGGGTATTCAGTGTTGCTGGGCGATACCCAGGGCAATGCGGAACTGGAACATCAATATGCTTCAATGGTGCTCAGCAACCGTGCCGATGGGCTAATTCAGCTGGATCACTCCTATCCATTTTCCGAGCTGGATGCTGAACTGGGGACGGATGTTGCCATGGTCAGTGTGTGTGAAAGGATCAAGGGAAATCATGGTTTCCCCTGTATAGAACTGGACAATCACGGTGCCTGCAGGGCGCTGACCCATCATTTGATTAACTATGGTCACAGGCGGTTTGGGGTGATAGCCGGACAGATAGACAGTCAGATCCACCGTGACCGACTGGCTGGTATCAAAAGCGTCCTGGATGAGGAAGGTATCCTCTTCACTGACGAGATGCTGGTGGGGTCAAGCTACAGTATTGAAAACGGTATCACCGGTGCCCAGCAATTGATGACGGTCGCTCAGCCTCCAACCGCGATTGTCTGCTTTAATGATGATATTGCCATCGGTGCAATTCATGCCCTGAAGTCAATGGGAAAGCGGGTTCCAGAGGATGTTTCTGTTGTGGGGTTTGATAATATTCCGGTCACGCCCTACATGGATCCACCGCTGACGACAGTGGATCAGCCCGCCTTTGAGATGGGTAAAAAGGCGATGGAGATGTTACATCAAATGATGAGCAACAAGCCTCTCAGTCGTCGCAGAGAGTTGCTTCCTTTCCGTTTGCTGGAGCGCTCCAGCTCCGGACCATCGCCACAATAATTTGATTTATAAGTAGTAAATAGCCCTGCCATGAAGCAGGGCTTTTTATTTTTACATGAATGTTAAAAAAAAGTTGACTCCGTTAAATTTGGTTCTTTATCATCCAAGTGCTGATGTAAACGATTACAGTTTGTTTGCAGGAAGCCGAAACCAATCGTGGATACTAAGCTATCTCATTGTTGATTCTGTGTTTTGGGCCTTGCAGACGCGTATCCGTTGTTGCGACTGGATAACTCGAACCAAGAGAACGGAGAAAAGCAAATGGCGATCTGGCACCAACAAAAGCGGAAGACTTCGCGGTGCGCCCTGGTAAAAAGCACGCTTTGCCTAGCCATTCTGGCGGCTATGGGCAATGTTTATGCTGAAGAAACCAAGGCCGATGACACCAAGGCCGCAGAAACACAGAAGAAAAACGATAAAGATATGGAAGTCATTGAGGTGCGCGGCATTCGCGCCAGTATGGCGCAAAACCTCAATATCAAGAGAATGTCCAATGCAGTGGTGGATGCCATTACTGCGGAGGATATCGGTAAGTTTCCCGATAAAAACGTCGCCGACTCCCTGCAACGGGTGCCCGGGGTCATTATTCAGCGTGACGGCGGCGAAGGCGCTACTGTCAGTATTCGTGGTCTGTCGTCTGATCTGACCTTCACCCAGCTTAACGGCAACTTTATCGCCTCCAGCCCGGGAGATCCTTCCCGCTCATTCGACTATTCACTGTTACCTTCATCCATGATTTCCATGGTGGAAGTGTTCAAATCCCCAGAAGCACGTCTCGATGAAGGCGGGGTAGGTGGTACTGTAATATTACATACCCGCACTCCCTTTGAGATGGAGGCCAACTCGGGGCTGGTGAATGTGGAATACACCTATGCGGACGTTACTGACAAGTATGAGCCTCAGTTTGCCGTTGTGTACTCCTGGAAGAACGACGATGAGGATATTGGTCTGCTGGTGGGGTACACCCGGCAGCACAGAACCAACCGGACCCTTTCCGGTGGCACCAGTGCCAATATCTGGCGCTGGAATGGCGCAAAGGATAATCCTGCAGTTGATGTCAATGGTAACCCGGTAGATAACAATAATGGCTGGGGCAAGATCACTGACGCCAAAGGCCAGCAATATGAAGGTATCTGGTTCCCACAGGTCGTGCGTACCGCCGTGGTAAAAGAGCAGCGTGAGCGCGACGGCATTCAGGTTACCGGTCAATGGCGTCCAGCCGATGATTGGGAAGTCACCGCCAACTATTTCCATTTCAACCTGGGCCAGGACAGAACCCTGTCCGCCGTGGATATGCCGGAATGGCTGTTGTCTCCCGACTTTTTGACCAATATTCACCTTGATCCCAGCGGCACCATTGCCACTGGCATGGACTACAGCGCCGGTGCCAGCGGTGCGCCGGCAGATATGCAGTTCCCCTGGATCCGCGGGACGTATGTGCGCGAAGAATCTTCCTCGGATACCTACGACTTTAAGGTGAACTATGTCGGCGATAATTTTTCAGCCCGTTTGATTGCCGGTCACACTGCATCAGAGGGGGGGCCGTCAGAAAGCTGGGAAGCTGCCTATAAGAGTTCCAACTGGGGTGAGGAGCGGGATGGTATCTCCAATGCCGCTCAATATGCCGGCTGGTCTCTGGGCCCTGACAGGGTTTCCATGTATATGGATCCCAACATCCTGAACAATCTGCTGGCCGGCGCCGGTGGTGGCCGTGATCCCGGTTCTTCCAACTCAAGCTTTGTGCGCAGCACGCTGGAAGAAACCTATGCCCAGTTGGATGTTGATTTTGATGTCGAATGGGGATTGTTTGACAAGATTGCTGTCGGTGCCAAGTACCGTAACGCCAAGCTGCACAGGGAAACCGGCAATAACTTCTTTATTTCACCGGATCTGGATGTCGAAGCCAGGCTGGCTGCCGGCAAGGACATCACCCGCTTTGACAGCTACCAGTGGAACGGTGGTATGCCACTGGCGATGGATATTCTCAACACCTCGGGAGAGAGCAATATTGCCGGCGGTTTCGATATCAACCTGATGCCCACCATCAACTGGGAAAAGTATCGCAACCTTATCCTGCAAAACTACGTGCCTTATACCCGTATTGAGGACAACTTTGTCTATGACATAGAAGAAACCATCAGTGCCATGTATCTGCAGGGGGATTTCAGCTTCAGTGATTTCCGTGGCAACGTCGGCGTTCGTGTGGTTCGCACTGAAACCATCAGCTCATCCACTGATCTTTATACCTTCTTTCTGGATCATACCGATGATGTCACCGGAAAGCCGGTTCAGGGCGATGACCGCTTTGTTGAAAACTATGATCTGATCTCCCGCGAAAATACCGATACCCATGTGTTGCCAAGTTTTAACCTGGCCTGGGATGTCACCGACAATTTGGTGGTTCGCACTGCTCTGGCAGAGGTGATCTCCCGTCCCGGCTACAATGCCATGGGCAGTCAGGAACGCATCTCCTGGGTGTCTGAAGAGTGGGCGGATGATCGTAAGGAATTCAACGTCCTGCCAGGATTCAGTGGCAGCGGGGGGAACAAAGAGCTGAAGCCTTTTGAGTCACTGCAGGCAGATCTGTCCATCGAATACTATTACGGCGATGGCTCGGCGATAGGGGCAGCGCTCTTCTACAAGAAGGTGGATAACTTCGTGGTGCCTTTGGTGATTGATTCTACCCGCTATTATCCGGGGATGCCGGGCATTATTGAACCGGGAGAGATTACTGTCAGTCCGTACAGCACGTCCGGAAACGGCACCAATGCCAAATCCCAGGGCTGGGAAGTGTTTATGCAGCACTCTTTCGACAATGGTATTGGTTTCTACGCCAACTACACCCGCAACGATACCAATCAGGCCGGTATCAGTGTCAATGGCGAAGAGGTGGCTGCATCACCCTTGGTGGGCAGTGCCGATTATCAATACAACCTTTCTGTTTACTACGAAAACGATGACTTCAGTGTCCGCGGCTCCTACAACAAACGTGGGGAAGTGGTGCAGGGCATCAACAGTGGTTTAAACGTCTATCAGGACCCCTACGATCAGCTGGATGTGAATGCTTCTTACAATATTACTGAAGCGCTCACCCTGACCGGCTCGGTGATCAACCTGACTGAATCCGAACAGACTTCCCGGGTGGGTAATGACACAGATGCCAGATTGCTGAATACCAGCTATTCGGGCCGTCGTTTCTACATGGGCATCAGTTACCAGTTCTGATTATTGCAATCTGCTGGCTGAGTTCATCAGCCGGCAGTTAAGACACAGAAAGGATTTTATTATGAAAAGGCTGATAAAAACTCCAATAGCTCTGGCCACAATGATCACGGCCACAGGATTGGTGGGATGTGGCGGCGGAGATGATCCGGACCCACAACATGTTCCTCAAATTGAAAACTCCAGTGTGGAACTGCAGGGCAGCGTGATTAAAGGCACCATGGAGAATGCTGTGCTGACAGTACTTCCCCTGAATGCATCAAAGGTGACCCTGACTGCGGGCGGCAGAACCGATGCGAAAGGACAGGCGCTGGTGGCGCTGGCATCCGACACAGGTTTTGCTTTTAAAGGCATTCACAAACTGGTCGCCACGGCAGATAAAGACACCGCAATGGTGTGCGATGCCTCAGTATGTGGCAGCGCCTCTCTTGGGCAGCTGACTCCGGGTGACGAGCTGGCCGGTGTGAGTCTGTCGTCACTGGTGTGGGTCGAAGCGACGCTGGGGACCCCGGCAGGTGGCGAGGTGGAGGCTGAGTTTCAGGTGAATGCCCTGACCACCCTGGCGACAGCATTGATCGAAGATGCCATGGCAGCGGGGAAAAATATTTCCGGCAAGTCGACCTTTGAGCCTGCGCAGGAGGAGTATTCCACTCTGGTGCTGCGTCTGCTCGGGATTGATGCCAAAGCCAATCTGTTTGCCAGACCTCTGGTCAGCGCGGAAGCGGTTGCCAACTTTGACGGTGTGGATGAGCTGACCCGCAATCTTTCTTTGATTAATGGCATGTTCGCCGGGTTTGCCAAGGACTCTACCCTGGCTGACTCCTTCTCTCAGTGGCAGAGCCTGGCGCGTCTGGCGGCCAATGGGGATGCTGATGCGCTGGCCGATTTACGTCAGCGTCTGCTTAACCGTCTGGCTTTGAGTGAAGTGCTGAGCGCGCTGCAGCTGACCGCTGAAGATATTATCGATAGTAAATTGCCGCTGATTGTGGAAGAGAGCGCCGCCGGCGCTGTGGTTGAGTACACCACGGCTGACCGGATTGCTGATGCCACCATTACCTTTCGTAAGGCGATCAGCGATGGTGAGAGTGGCATCAAAGCCTTTGATGGTGACAGCAGCACCAAGTGGCTGGATAACGAAAGTGTGCCATCTGAAGCGGAGCCCTCCTGGATCCGGATTGATTTTGCCCAGGCTTATCCCGTCAGCATAGTGTCGCTGACCAGTGCCAACGATGCTCCGGACAGAGATCCTGAGAACTTCAATCTGGAAGCCTCCAATGACGGCGGCAACAGCTGGATTCGGTTGGGGGAGTGGGTCGGTGCGTCGTTTGATAACCGCTTTGAAACTCAGGACTTCCGCCTGAACAATTCGCTGGCTTACTCCAGTTACCGCGTCAACATCACCAAAAACAAAGGTGACAGCAGTCTGATGCAGGTGGCCGAGATTGAACTGACAGGCCCTGTGTATGCCGATGTCCTGCACGGGGTGGAGCCGGCCAATGTCACGGTCCGAGCCGCCATCAGTGATGGTGAAGCCGGTGCCAAGGCGTTTGATGGCTCAGCCGAAACCAAATGGCTGGATAATGCCGGCGCGCCGAGCGATACCGAGCCTGCCTGGGCGCAGGTGAGTTTTGCACAGGGAGTGACGGTCAGCGCTCTGGCACTGACCAGCGCCAATGATGCTGACAGTCGAGATCCGGAGAACTTCAACCTGCAGGCCTCCAATGATGGTGAGTTTTGGGTCACGCTGGGACAGTGGGCCGGTGAAGCCTTCGACAGTCGCTTTCAGCGTAAGGTTTATCCATTGACGGCCGGAGCGGCATACAAGCAGTTCCGTTTCAATATCACCAAAAACAAAGGCAATGACGGCTTGATGCAGATCGCTGAAATAGAGCTGATAGGTCCGCAGCAGGCGTTTGCCAACCACGGTTTGGGCGCCAGTTACCTCGCCCGTGGTGCCATCAGTGACGGCGAGGCCGGCTCCAAGGCCTTTGACGATAGCCATGAAACCAAGTGGCTGGATAACACAGGTGTGCCGTCTGGCGACGAGCCATCCTGGGTCACAGTCTCCCTGACTGAGCCGCAGGCGGTATCAACGCTGGCGCTCATCAGTGCCAATGATGCACAGGACAGAGACCCGGAAAACTTTAATCTGCAAGCCTCCAATGACGGTGAGCAGTGGGTGACCCTGGGTAGCTGGAATGGGGTGGTATTCAACGGCAGATTTGAGTATCAGAGTTTCGGTTTGTCCAACACCCTGGCGTTTTCTCACTATCGATTCAACATCACCAAAGACAAAGGTGACAGCAGCCTGATGCAGGTGGCCGAAATTGCGCTGATAGGTCCGGGTTATGCCTCGATTGACCAGACCAACGGAGGCCAGGACGTGACGGTCACTGCCAGGGCGCAAATCAGTGACGGAGAAGCCGGTCCCAAAGCCTTTGACGATGATGTTTCGACCAAGTGGCTGGATAACGGCGGCGTGCCATCAGACAGTGAGCCGTCCTGGGTGATGGTCAGCTTCCCGGCCGCTAAAGTGGTGAACTCGCTGGCAATCACCAGTGCCAATGATGCGCCTGAGCGGGATCCTGAAAACTTCAGGCTGATGGGATCCAACTCAGAGGGCGATGACAAGAGCTGGACTCAGGTGGGTAGCTGGGTTGGTGAGGTGTTCGATAGCCGCTTTGAGCGCAAGGAGTTTACCTCTGCCAACGGTCGGGCATTCAAGTACTACCGGGCTGAGATCACCAAGAACAAAGGTGATTCCGGCCTGATGCAGATCGCCGAGATAGAACTCATCGGCCCTGAGCTGTAAACCCGGAACGGATGGTCGTTTTGGCGACCATCCGACTTCCTGAACAGGAGAAAGCGATGAATGGTGTCGCTGTGAAGGGCAAAGCTCTGCCGTTAGCCGATGACCGACAGGGCTTGCTCTTTCTGGGGATCGATGGCGGCGGCAGTCGATGCCGGGCGTTGTTGAAGAGTGCTGATGGGGAGATATTGGGCGAAGGCGAGGGCAAATGCGCAAATCCGGTCATTGACTATGTTGCCACCATCGCATCCATCACCTCTGCTGCCCGGCAGGCATTGGCTCACGCCGGACTGGGTTACTCCCATATCAGTCGTTTGGTGGTTGGCGCCGGGCTGGCTGGGCTGCACTTACCCTCAGCAAGGCTGCAGATGAGTCAATGGCACCACCCTTTTTACCGTCTTTATCTGGATACTGATCTGGAGGTCGCCAATCTGGGAGCCCACGATGGCGAAGATGGCGGCTTGATTATATTGGGGACCGGCTTTGCCGCGCTGGCCAAGGCTGAGGGCAGACGAATCCCCATTGGTGGCTATGGTTTTCCGGTCAATGCCACTGGCTCCGGTTCCTGGTTGGGGCTTGAAGCTGTTAAAGCCGTCCTGCTGGCGGCAGACGGACTGGGGCCGGCCACCAGTTTAACGGCTTGCCTGATGCCTGACGATGACCCATTAAGGCTGGCGACTGAGTTTCAGAATGCCTCTGCCACAAGCTATGCCACGTTGGCGCCCCATGTGCTCACGGCGGCAGAGAAGGGGGATTATGTGGCCGGGCAGTTAGTGCAGGATGCTGCCGAATTTGTCAGTCAGGTGATCCGGCGCATGCGGCATACCGGCGTTAACAAGATTGTCCTGTGCGGCAGTATCAGTCAGTTCGTGTTGCCTTATCTGGCGGATTCAGACACTCAGATATTGACTGCGGCCAGATATTCGCCTCAGGAAGGCGCCATCATGATGGCCATGGCGCAGTTTGACCGGGCGCCGGCGAAGTTAGAGTCGAGCCGCGGAGGTGAGCGATGACAACCAGAAGAGAATTTATCTCCGGCGCGTTGGCCATGGGGGTCACCGGGATATCAGATAGCCTGAACCCGATGCTGAATCCACACAAGGCGGGGACCCCGGCAAAGACAACGCCTGTGGTGGTATCAACCTGGGACCATGGGCTGGCGGCCAACCAGGCGGCCTGGAAAGTGTTGACTGATGGTGGATACAGCCTGGATGCCGTCGAGGCCGGGGTTAGGGTGACAGAAGCCGATCCTGAGGTACGGACAGTTGGTCTGGGCGGCTATCCGGATGCCAGCGGTGAAGTGACCCTGGATGCCTGCATTATGACCGAAGCCATGGACTGTGGCTCAGTGGCGTTTCTCCGGGACATCAAACATCCCATCTCGGTTGCCAGAGCTGTGATGGAACATACACCCCATGTGATGCTGGTGGGCAGTGGCGCCCAGGAATTTGCGCTGTCCCGGGGTTTTTCCAAAGAGAACTTGTTAACGGCGGAATCTTACGCCGACTGGCAACGCTGGCGTGCGCAGGGCGAACGTCCCAAAGACATCAATATCGAAAATCACGACACCATTGGCATGCTGGCGTTGGATAACGCTGGCCGACTGTGCGGCGCCTGCACGACCAGTGGCGCAGCATACAAGTTGCACGGACGGGTGGGGGATTCGCCGATTATCGGTGCTGGCCTGTATGTGGATGGGGCGGTCGGCGGCGCGGTAGCGACCGGCATGGGCGAGCTGATGATGAAAACCCTTGGCTGTTTTCTGGTGGTGGAGCTGATGAGGCAAGGAGCATCGCCCGGGCAGGCCTGTAAAGGCGCTGTGCTCAGAATCGCTGAAAAGCTGGGGGATTATGCCGCCTTTCAAGTGGGGTTTGTGGCGCTGAATTGTCAGGGGGAAAGTGCGGCTTACTGCATTCAACCTGGCTTTAGTTATGCCCGTCAGGACCAGCGGGGTGCGGTGTTGTATCAATCTGAAGCGTTGCTGGGAGAGGCCATATGAGTGGCAGATGGCCCACCCTGGAGATCTGTGTTTCCACCGATGATTTGGACCGCTTACCCCGCAATGTGATGGCCGCTCAATATGGTGGCGCCCGGCGCATAGAGCTGTGCAGTGATATGAAACAGCAGGGGCTCACACCGTGCAAACGGGCCGTGAAACTGGCCAGAGAGTTCTGGGGGCCGACCCGCGGCGTGCTGGCCATGATACGGCCCCGCGGCGGCGATTTTAATTACTCGGACCATGAAGTCAGACAGATGGGCAAAAGCATCCGGGAGCTGGCGCTGGCCGGGGCTGACGGTGTGGTGTTCGGGGTATTGGATGCGCAGCGGCAGCTGGAGATCAAAGCCAATGAATATCTGCTGGATATTGCCGCTGAGCACGGGTTGTCAGTGACTTTCCACCGGGCTTTTGATGCGGTTGCCAATCCGCTGGTGGCCATTGAGTGGCTGAAGTCATCCCAGGTTTCCCGGGTACTCAGCAGCGGTTGTCACTGGCCCGGTGCGAATATGAATGCCGAGGCCCGCTCCAGATTAGTTTGGCTGCTTGAGAGGCTTGACGGGGCACTTGAGCTGGTTATCGGCGGCGGTCTGAAAGAGGCCAATGTCAAAGGTCTGCTTGAGCTGCTGCAGCCCGTCGGCTTGCCCTACTCACTGCACTGTCATTCAGCCGTGTTACGTGAAGGCGCGACTGAATGCAGCCTGGTTTCCAGGTTACACCGAATGACCCTCCTTAATACGGCCGAATCCGGCGTGCAACAACAACCAAGAAGAATAAAGTGAATTTGATGACGAAATTGATAAAGGGTGATGAACACAGGGCGTCTTCGGTCACCGACACCATGATCCAAAGACAATCTTTATGTGGCGAGTGGCTGTTTGCCGAGCAGGATAAGCCCGAGTGGTTACCGGCACGGGTACCGGGGTGTAATTACACCGATCTGATGGCGGCAGGCGTCATTGATGATCCCTTCTATGGCGACAATGAAAACAAGGTTCAATGGGTGTCCGAGAAAGACTGGGTGTATCGCAAAGCCTTTATTGTTGATAACGCCTTGCTTGAAAAACCGGGTATTTATCTGGTTGCTGATGGTCTGGATACCTATTGCGAGATCTTTCTTAATGGTCAGGTGCTGGCCAGTACCCGCAATATGTTTGTTGGCTATCGATTCGACTGCAAAGCGCTGCTGAGGTCGGGGGAAAATGTGCTTGAGCTGGTATTCAAGTCTCCTCTGCGTTCAACCCGTCCTCTTGCACAAGCCGCGGGTTATGTCTATCCGGCAGAAAATGATAAGTCTGCGGATAAGCTCAGCGTTTACTGCCGTAAAGCGCCCTGCCACTTTGGCTGGGATTGGGGGCCTCGTCTGGTCAGCAGCGGGATCTGGCGGGATATCTATCTGGAAGGCTGCGAGCTTGGGCGTATCGAAGATGTGCAATTTATTCAGCATGCGCTCAATCCCGAGCAGGCGCAGTTCGCTTTTAAACTGGCAACCGAGCTGAATGTAGCGCAGGCCGGAGCTGACACCCTGATGCTGCAGTGTTGGGAATGTCCTGAGCTGGATCGGGAAGTCAGTTTTACTGCCGGTGAGGATGCGCAACTGGAATTAACCCTGCAAAATCCGCAGCTGTGGTGGCCAAACGGCGCCGGTGAGGCGTTTATTTACCACTTTGAACTGCGCTGGTACCGCGACAATCGCTTGGTGGACAGTCGCGAGCTGGCCATTGGGCTGCGCACCATAGAGGTGATTAACCGCCCGGATGCTGACGGGGAGAGTTTTCTGTTCAGGGTCAATGGCCGCGACCTGTTTATGAAAGGCGCCAACTATATTCCCGGCGATGCGTTTCCCCACAGGGTCGGTAAAGCTGAGTATCAGGCCGGCTTTGAGGCGGCACTGGATGCCAATATGAACATGCTCAGGGTCTGGGGCGGCGGTATCTACCAGGATGATGAGTTTTATCGTCTGGCGGATGAGCAGGGGATACTCATCTGGCAGGACTTTATGTTCGCCTGCTCCCTGTATCCGGCCGACAGCGAGTTTCTGAGCAATGTCAGCCAGGAGGCGCAATACAATATCAAGCGACTGCGTAATCACCCCTGTATTGCACTTTGGTGTGGTAACAATGAAGTAGAAATGGCGATTGAACACTGGCAGTGGCCGGAAAAGTTCAACTACAGCCCGCAGTTGTACAAGCAGCTGCAAGCAGATTATCTGAAACTCTTCGACCAGTGCCTGCCGGATGCGTTACAGGCGCTGGATCCCGGACGTTTTTATCTGCGCTCCTCGCCCATCGGCTACTGGGAAAATGAGGAGTACAACAAGGCCAACCACCACTACTGGGGGGTGTGGCACGGCGAGCAGGCGTTCAGCGAATATCGGCGCTGCGTGCCAAGATTTATGAGCGAGTTTGGTTTTCAGTCATTTCCGCTGCAGGAATCGGTCAATCAATACACCAGGGCCGAGGATCAGCAACTTGAGTCTCCTGTGATGGTGACTCACCAGAAACATCCCAGAGGCAATCAGCTGATTTTGTCTTACCTTGCCCGTGATTATCCGCCGGCCCGGGATTTCGAATCTCTGTTATATCTCAGTCAGGTGCAACAGGCTGAAGGCTTACGTCAGGGGTTTGAGGCCCACAGAGGCTGCACGCCTTTCTGTATGGGAACCTTATACTGGCAGTTCAATGACACCTGGCCTGCGGCCTCCTGGTCAGGTATTGATTACTTTGGACGATATAAAGCCCTGCATTATCAGGCAAAGCGCAGTTTCGCGCCTGAGTTGGTATTTGCCGAGATGACGGCTGATGAACTGACCATCAAGGCCGTGTCGGATGGGCCGACAGACTTTCAGGGAAGCCTGAATGTCAGTCTGATGAGTTTTGATGGCGAGCCGTTGTGGCAACAGCAGATCAGCGTGAGTTTGCATCCAGGCAGGGCAAAGACCCTGATGACTTTGTCTCCTGCCCAGCTTTGGCCCAAGTTGCAGCCCGAAAGTAATCTGTTGCTGATGACCCTGAGCAGCGATGAGGGCGAGGTTAGGGCGGAAAATCTGTTCTACTTTGTCGCGCCTGCGGAGCAACAGCTTAAACCGGCTAACATCAGGATTGAGCCGGTATTGGCCAAAGACACTCTCATCGTCACGCTGCAAAGCGACACCCTCGCCCGGCAGGTCTATCTCGCCATGCCGACAAGCCTGGGCAACTTCTCCGATAACTTTTTTGACCTGCTGCCGGGCCGAAGTAAAACCGTGACTTTGCCACTGGCAGATGGTGACAGGCAGGCCATGCTTGAAGAAGCGGCGGGGCTTACTTGCATAAGCCTGGTATCGAGCGTGATTTGGCCGGAGGAGGGGGAATGAATCTCAGCACCATAGATATAGTGATCATCTTTGTCTACCTGGTTGGTACCCTGGTGCTGGGCTTGTACATATCCCGATTGGCCAGCCGGGATATGAGCGCTTACTTTCTTGGCGGCAAAACCATCCCCTGGTGGGCGCTGGGGGTGTCGAACGCTTCAGGCATGTTCGACATCACAGGCACCATGTGGCTGGTGTCCATGTGTTTTGTTTACGGCCTGAAAAGCGCCTGGCTACCCTGGATCTGGCCCATCTTCAATCAGGTTTTCCTGATGGTTTACCTGTCTGTATGGCTCAGGCGCTCCAATGTGATGACCGGCGCTCAGTGGCTCAACACCCGATTTGGTACCGGCCGGGATGCTGAACTGTGCCAGTTAGCGGTGGTGATTTTTGCTCTGGTCAGCGCCGTAGGCTTTATTGCCTATGCATTCAAAGGCATTGGCAAATTCGCCGTTATCTTCTTTCCCTGGGAGTTGGCGCCGGATGTGTATGCCCTGATTATCTTCGCGGTAACCACTTTGTATGTGGTTAAGGGCGGCATGTACTCTGTGGTGTTCACCGAGATCCTGCAGTTTGTGATGATGACCATAGCCGCCATCGCCGTTGGTATCATCGCCATGAGTCTGGTTTCGCCTGAGCAACTGGCACAGGCCACTCCTGAAGGCTGGAGCGAGGTGAGTTTTGGCTGGCAGTTGGGGCTGGATTGGTCTGGAGTGATTGATAGCGTCAACGACAAGATCCACGCTGATGGTCTGGAGCTGTTCGGCATCATGGTGATGATGATGCTGTTTAAAGGCGTGCTCTCCAGTATGGCCGGCCCTGTGCCCAACTATGATATGCAGCGCATTTTGGCAGCCAGAACGCCGTCGGAGGCTGCCAAAATGAGCGGTCTGGTGTCTGTGGTGATGTTTTTCCCCAGATATATGATGGTGACCGGGCTGGCGGTGCTGGCACTGGTGTATATGGGGCCGGAAATTCAGGCCAGTGGCGGCGCGTTTGATTTCGAGCAAATCCTGCCCTATGCCATTAACCGCTTTGTGCCGGTCGGCCTCACCGGTTTGCTGATCGCCGGTTTACTGGCGGCCTTTATGTCTACCTTCGCGGCTTCGCTGAATGCCGCGCCCGTCTACTTTGTGAATGATATTTACCGCAAGTATTTCAACCCGGATGCGGCGCCTGAGCGCTATGTCAGGCTGAGTTATCTGGTGTCTTTTGTGCTGGTGTTAATCGGCGTTGGCGTGGGATTTATGCTGGATAGCATTAACAACATCATGCAATGGATCTTTGCGGCGCTGTTTGGCGGCTATGCGGCGGCCAATTTGCTGAAGTGGCACTGGTGGCGCTTTAACGCTTACGGTTATTTCTTCGGCATGCTGTCAGGCCTGCTGGCCTCGCTGCTGTTGCCTCTGCTGTTGCCGGAAACTCACCCGCTGCTGGCCTTTCCTTTGCTGCTGTCTGTCAGCCTCGCAGGCTCTGTAATGGCGGCGTTGGCGACTCCGGCTCAGGAAGAGGCCGTATTGAAAGCCTTCTACCTGCAGGTTCGACCCTGGGGATTCTGGGGGCCGGTAAGAGACAAGGTGCTGGCTGAACACCCTGAGCTGGACAATCCACCCATGGCGCGGGATATGGCCAATATTCTGGTGGGCATTTTCTGGCAGCTGAGCCTGGTGCTGATCCCCATTTATCTGGTTGTGCGCGACTATCAGGGCTTGCTTTGGTCAGTGGCTCTGATGCTTGTGGGCAGTGTGTTTCTCAAGTTTTTCTGGTACGACAAATTGCAGGACTGACAGGATAAAAACAATGAATATAAGGATATCCTTTTCTAAATACCTTACCTCTGCGTGTGTGCTTTTCAGCCTGACAGCCTGCGCCAATGTGGCGGATAACGAACTGGCGAGCGTCAGCAGCCAGGACCCGCTGAAATACGTTGACCCTTTTATCGGCACTGGTGGCCATGGTCACACCTTCCCGGGGCCTTTTGTGCCTTTTGGTATGGTTCAGCTCAGTCCGGACAACCCTTCCAAAGGTTGGGACTGGACCTCGGGTTATCACTATTCAGACAATGTGCTGGTAGGCTTCAGTCACACTCATTTGTCAGGCACAGGTGTGGGCGATCTGCTGGATGTGCTGGTGATGCCGTTTCGCGGTGACTATCTCAAGCGGCAGCGGGATGACAAAGGCCGCATTTTCAGCCACTACAGCCATGACGATGAACAGGCTGCTGCCGGTTATTATCAACTTGGTCTACCCGAAGAATCAGTCAAGGTTGAGCTGACTGCGTCTGAGCGAGTGGGGTTTCACCGTTACCAATTCAGGGGAGATGAAGACGCTCAGCTTTTGGTGGATCTGGGCTACGCGCAAAACTACGACAAACCGGTTTCGACCCTGCTGAAGGTTGAGGATGATTACACCCTCTCCGGCTATCGTCTGTCCACCGGCTGGGCCAAGTATCAGCCTGTCTATTTCACCGCCAGATTCAGTCAGCCTTTTACGCACACGCTTTTTACCCTGAATGAGCATCAGCCGGATCCCACGCCCATGGCGGTTAAAGGTGATCAACTGCTCAGCAGAGAGGGCAAAATTGTCCTGAATTTTGGCGATATCAGCGATAAGCCACTGGAAGTTGCAGTAGGTATCTCCTATGTCAGCATCGATGGTGCCAAAGCCAATCTGGCGGCTGAAAATCCTGGGCATTTTGACCTTGCACGCCACCGCGCTGAGCAGCGCTGGCGTGAACAGCTTGGCAAGTTCGACGTTGAAGACGACAGCAAAGTTAACAAGACCAAGTTTTATACTGCGCTTTATCATGCTTTTACCGCACCCCAAATCTTCCATGATGTGGATGGCCGCTATTTCGGCGCGGATGGCAGCAGTCACGATAATCCCGGCTATGGCAAGTATTCGCTGTTTTCCCTTTGGGATACCTTCAGGGCGCTGCATCCACTGTTAACCATCACAGACCCAGGCCGGGTGGACGATATGGTCAAGTCCATGCTCGGCTTTTATCAGGAAACCGGACTGCTGCCGACCTGGGATCTGATGTCCAACGAGACCGACGTGATGATTGGTTACCATGCGGTGCCTGTGCTGGTGGATGCCTATCTGAAAGGGCTGACTACGGCCGATCCTGAGCTGCTGTTTGAGGCCTGCAAGGCATCCGCCATGCAGGACAGATTCGGTATCGATCTGTTCCGTCAATATGGCTATATCCCTTCCGAGCTCGAAATTGAGGCAGTATCCAAGACGCTGGAATATGCCTATGACGACTGGGCAATTGCTCAGTTGGCCAAAGCCCTGGGTAAACAAAAGGAGTTTGAATACTTCAATCAGCGCAGCCAGGCCTATCGTCAGTTGTTTGATAGAAGTACCGGCTTTATGCGGGGCAAAACCGCGAAAGGCGATTGGGTTGAGCCTTTTAACCCCACCTATGTGGAGCACAGAAATACCGACTACACCGAAGCCAATGCCTGGCAGTACAGTTTTTTTGTGCCCCAGGATGTTCCCGGTTTGATCTCCCTGTTTGGCTCAGAAGCTGACTTTGTGGACAAGCTGGATCAGCTGTTCAGCGTCAGCTCTGAGATGCAGGGGGACGTGTCACCGGATATCTCGGGATTGATTGGCCAGTACGCCCACGGCAACGAGCCTGTGCACCACGTGACCTATCTGTATAGCTACACCCGGGATAAATGGAAGGGGGAGCAGCGTATTCGCGAAATCCGCGACACCATGTATCTGGCGGCACCGGACGGGCTGGCAGGCAATGATGATCTGGGGCAGATGTCGGCCTGGTATGTGTTCAGCGCGCTGGGCTTTTATCCCCTCAACCCGGTTGGTGGCATCTATGTATTGGGGACGCCTCAGTTTAAGCAGGTGACAGTGGCGCTGGACAATGGTCGCAAACTGAAGGTAAAGCGCCAGGGGAGCGCGGATGGCTATGTCAGCCGGGTGCTGTTTAACGGTGAAGTCCGCCAGGTTCCTGAGTTTACGCATGCGGAGCTGGCTGCCGGTGGGGAACTGGTGTTCGAGATGAGCCATAAATAAAAACATAATCAGGGAGATACATTATGCTCAGGGGCGTACTCATTTTGCTGCTACTGGTCATTGGCGGTTGCAGCCATCAGCAGGGCGTTCAGTCGGGCAAGCTGCAGGTTCTTCGGGCCAGGCCCGGCGTTACCGCGTCGCCCGCTCTCGCCCGGGAAGTGAAGGCTGAAATGCAACGCAGCTGGCAGGCCTACCGGAAGTACGCCTGGGGCGATGATGTGTTGCTGCCTTTGTCAGCGCAAGGCTTCAACTGGTATGAAAGTTCTCTGGGTATCTCGCCCTACGACGCCTACAGCACCTTGAAAGTGATGGGCATGGATAAGGAGGCCGATGAAGTCCGCACCTATGCGCTGGAGATGGACTGGGATAAAGACGTGTATGTGCAGGTGTTCGAGGTCAATATTCGAATTCTGGGTGGATTGCTGGCTATGTATGACGACAGTCAGGATCCTGCGGTACTGGCAAAGGCTGTGGATTTTGCCGACCGACTGCTGCCAGCTTTTGATTCCCCTACTGGCATGCCTTATCACTCGGTCAATTTGAGAACCGGTAAGACGGCTGGAAACAAAGGTGAGGGCGAGGGCCGGGTGGTGAATGTCGCCCAGGCGGCGACCTACCTGTTTGAGTTTGGCATTCTCAGTTATTACAGTCGTGATCCCAAATACTATCAGGCTGCCAAACGGGCCACGATGGCGGTGTTTGAACGTCGCAGTGAAATTGGCCTTCCCGGTGAGAATATCGATGTGGAAACCGGCGAATGGGTGGGGACCCGCTGGCACCATCTTCAGGCCGGTGTGGACTCTTATTATGAATACCTGTACAAGAGCCTGATCCTGTTTCCCGACGCCGAGATCCAGGCGGTGTGGCAGGCCAGTATCAGCGCCATCAATCAATATCTGGCTGATGATTTTGAGGGACACAGGTTTTATACCATAGTGGACATGGACAGCGGCAAGATACTCAAACGCTCAGTGTCCCTGTATGACGCCTTTTTTCCCGCGATTCAGGCGCTGTCAGGAGATGTGCAGAATGCGGCGAAAAACCAGCATAGCTGGCACTGGATGTGGCAGAAACACCACCTGCTGCCCACTCGTTATCACTATGGTGAGGACAGAGTTGAGTATGCCAACTCGGAGCTGAATCCGGAGATCATCGAATCTGCCTATTATCTGCACCAGTTAACCGGTGATGATACCTATCTGGAGATGGTGAAAACCTATTGGCGCGATATCAACGCCTGCTGCCGAAATTCGCTGGCTTTTCATGCTGTTGAGGATGTAAGCAGCAAGGCGCCAAAAGATTATCTGGCCACCTATTTTTTTGCCGAAACCCTGAAATATTTCTATCTGGCATTCGCTGGGCAAAGTGTGTTTGATTTCAATGATTGTGTGTTTAACACCGAAGCACACAACTTCCGGCGGGATCATTTTGATGCGGCAGAGGCGAAAGTCAGGTTGGGATTGAAATAGGCTTTACTTGCCAGTTTTGGCTGTTTATTCGCACCCATACTGGTTCCGGGGCGAGTCATTTTAAACACCCGGGTAATCCAAGTTTTGGCTTTATAACTATCTGATTTGATCTGATAAAGGAATGATATGTTGAAGTGGCTGGCGGCCTGCATGCCGTCTATGATGCCCGGTTAATACCGGGCATCATTGTTTGTCGCAGGATCAGTGCAGCTTGAGGTGCGGATGAATGATACGGCTGATACCTTTGGCCAGCATCAGCAGAGTGCCGCGTACCACACCGTGCAGTTCAATCAGATGACGGCGGTACAGTGAGGTGTACACGAAGCGGGCAATCTTGCCTTCAACCAGCACACCACCGCCGATGAAGGACATCAGGTTACCCACGGTATGGAAGCGGGACAGGTTCACCAGTGAGCCCAGATCTTTGTACAGATACTCGTGACGTGGCGCCTGACCGTCGATCATCAGCATGATGTTATCTGCGGTCATCAGTGCCATCTGACGGGCGCTCTGGCCGCGTGGCGGTACAAAGCTGCCATCCGGCTGTGGACAGGCCGCACAGTCACCGATGGCAAAGATACGCTCATCCAGAGTGGTTTGCATGTTCTGCTTTACCATCACCTGGTTGATGGCATTGCTCTCCAGTCCGGCAATATTTTTCAGGAAATCCGGCGCTTTAACGCCGGTAGACCAGATCACCATATCTGCTGGCAACTCGACGCCCTCTGCCGTGGTCAGACTCTTGGCATCAACGCGGGTAATGCGGGTGTTGGTCATTACATTGACGCCCAGTTTCTGCAATTCGCGGGTTACCGACTCGGAGATTTCCGCCTTTTCAACCTTGGGCAGAATACGGCTGTCAGCTTCAATCAGCGTCACTTCCAGAAGGCTGTTGTCTATCTTGTAGCCAAAGCCGCGCAGCTGTTCAACGGCATGGTGCATTTCGGCAGACATCTCTACACCGGTTGCACCGGCGCCGACTACAGCAATCTTGATCTTATCCTGCAGCTGTTCGTGGCGGGCATAACGCATGAACTTGTTCAGCAGGCGTTTACGGATGGCCATGGCTTCTTCAGTGCTGTCGAGGAATTCGCAATATTCACGGACGCCGGGAATACGGAAATCGTTGGCAATGGAGCCGATGGCGATCACCAGATAGTCATAGTCGACACGACGGGATGGCAGTAGCTCGGCACCATTGTCATCAAAGATGGGAGCCAGGATCACCTGACGCTGCTCACGGTCGATGTCGGTCATTGCGCCCTGCTGGAAATGGTAGCCGTGGGCGGCTGCGTGACTGCGATAGTTGAGGGCATCAATACCCACATCGAGTGCACCGGTAGCCACTTCGTGCAGCAGTGGTTTCCACACATGGCTGTCGGCACAATCGACCAGAGTCACTCTGGCTTTGCCTTTTCGGCCCAGTTTATGACCCAGTTTGGTGGCAATTTCCATACCGCCGGCTCCGCCGCCGACGATAACCACATTGGGTTGCGCTTGCATTGTCGTATGCTCCTTGAAGAAAAAACAGAATTTGGGTCCGGCGTCGGCGTGTTGATTGATTTTGGTTGGGTACGCGATGACCGGCTCAGCGACAGATGGGCTGATATTGGACAGGAATCATAGCAGTGTAGTAAAAATACAACAATTCGCTGGTTAGCGGGCTAAAATGCAATTAATGCTAACTTTGCATCTTTAATTATTTGAAAAATAATGAATTGTTTGTTTTGAAATGAAGGTTTTAATGGCGGCTGAGTGGCGTTTTTTTTGTCAGTATGTGATCTGTGATTAATTATTATCAGTCACACCGAAGAAAAGCGTTGAGCATGGACAATCAGCGATTATTTATCCATGCTCATCCGGCGTTGGGGGTTACCCGCAAGCTGGCACTTACTGACTGATTTTTTGCATAAAGTCATCCAACAGGTACTGGAATACTTCATCGATATCCACTTCGGCCTGAGATTCATCCTGGATCAGTTTGAATGTGGCCAGTACATGATTGTCACTGTTAACCCGTTCGTGCAGTAACCCATAATACACCGGGCGATCAGATTGCTTTTTAACGACCAAGGCGCCGCGATCCAGCTCCTGAGTTCCATCCTGGTTGTGCCAGCGGTAAACCCGATCCAGCGCTATTTCACTGGAGTGATTCATCTCTACATGGGTGTGCCAGTCAAATGCCTCGACATCCGGCTGTTTCATTGTTCTGACGGTGTAGTTGTATACCTGGGTAATTGCTGTCATTGAACCGCTCCCTGAAATGCCATTTTTTTCATCATGGTGAGCTTTTTCGCCTGGGTCAAGCCATCAGCGACCGAAGTGTGAGACGGGTGCTGCGTGCTGGCCACACAAAATGACGGAAGCGGCGACTGCGACATAACTCTCCGTTGGCTGGTAACGCGTTAAAACTGAAGGCGTTGTGCGGTGCCACCTGGAATTGACACTCGCTGAATGGATGTCAGCTGTAAATGTCCGGGATTGCCATCTCTGGCGTAAATGCCAGGATTCAGTTGACTGGTATTGGCAGAGACCGTCACAGACAGCCAATGTCGGGCTTGGCAACGTTAGTCGTTTGCGCGCTGAAATATGTAATGCAACATGTGTGGCAAGAAGTGGTTTAAGGCACTTGAACCGGGAGTTCAGGTAATTGGGATGCCAGGGCGTATTGTTGCGGGTTCCGCTTGTGTCTGCGGTGGGGGGGGGCGGATCTGATGGCGTCATCACAGAAAAAGCCACCCGCAGGTGGCTTTGATACCCTCATTTATTGCGTATTTGCCAGGCAGTTATTGCATTTCCCCGGCCGCGACTGGGTTAGTCAGGTGCCTTACTTATCCCAATTTCATTTAATAGTTGATCTGTTTCAGCGGGAGTTCAATGCGCTTGAGACAAGGTCATTAACCGCTCCCTGGCAACAGCTCCTGCGTTGCTCTACCTCTTGCATCCAAGCAGTCGTGCGTTAATGACATTCGCCACATCCATGTGGTTTGCGAGGTGGCGAAGTCATAGTGCTGCTATGTCAAGACGGCTGAGCACAGTATCAAGCACATAGAAACCCTGACACGCTCTGAATTGATCAAACTATTAACGGAGTTGGTATTACAGAGCGTTTCTGAAGATCTGGCAGATTTCTTCATGGGTTGCCTGTTTGGGATTGGTCAGGCCACAGGCATCCTTCAAGGCGTTTTCGGCCAGTGTTGGGATATCTGCTTCCTGTACGCCCAGCTCAGTCAGACTGGCGGGAATATTGATTGATGCTGCCAGCGCCTTAATGGCAGCAATCGCAGCCTGCGCACCCTGTTCATCGTTCATATCTGTCACGTCCACGCCCATGGCTTTGGCGACATCTTTCAGGCGAGCGGCAGCAACCTGAGCGTTGTATTGCTGAACATAAGGCAGCAGCAACGCATTGCACACGCCGTGGGGCAGGTCGTACATGCCACCCAGCTGGTGCGCCATGGCGTGCACATAACCCAAAGAGGCGTTGTTAAAGGCCATACCGGCAAGGAACTGAGCGTACGCCATTTGCTCACGGGCCTGAATATTACTGCCATCCCTGACGGCCAGTTGCAGATTCTGGTGGATAAGCTCAATCGCCTTGATGGCACAGGCATCGGTTATCGGGTTGGCGGCAATCGAGACATAGGCTTCGATGGCGTGGGTCAGTGCATCCATACCTGTGGCTGCAGTGAGCCCGGCTGGTTTTTTCAGCATCAGCTCAGGGTCGTTGACCGACAGGAGCGGGGTGGTGTGTTTGTCCACAATCGCCATTTTTATATGGCGGGCTTCATCGGTAATGATGCAGAAGCGGGTCATCTCACTGGCTGTGCCTGCTGTGGTGTTAATGGCCACCAGTGGCAGTTGCGGCTTGGCAGACTTATCGACACCTTCATAGTCTTTGATGGAGCCGCCATTGGTGGCGACCAGAGCGATACCTTTGGCACAGTCGTGGGGCGAGCCACCGCCAAAGGAGATCACAAAGTCACAGCCGTTGTCTGTCAGCAGTTTCAAACCTGCTTCAACGTTGCCGACAGTGGGGTTGGGCTGCACGCCATCAAACAGTGTGGATTGGATGCCGCCGGCACCGAGTTTTTCAATTAACTCACCGGCCAGCCCTATTTCAACCAGAGGTTTATCGGTGACGATCAGCGCGTGTTTGAAACCAAGGGCATTGATGTCGTTAATCGCATCGTCCAGAGCGCCCTGACCCAAAGTGTTCACGGAAGGGATAAAGAATTTAGCGGCCATAGGTCACCTCTCAAGTCAGTAAAAATTCACATAAGTCGTGTCTGACAAAAGGGGTTAAATCCTTAATAAGCAACGAGTTATGTAAACTCTCCTGTTGTTCAAATCTGCTCGTTTCGGTAATAAAATTACCAGCAGTTGAAATTAATTGATGTGATCAGGAGCAAGAAAGTCGCCTGAATTTATCTGCAGGCAGCACAAAAAATGGAAGCGGGTTACACCAATGTGGAAAGTTTGAGGCGTAAGGTTACATCTTGTTTTCGCGGCGTTATGCCGCTGGGTCTGTTTGAGCCCAATAAAAAACCCGGCATCTGGCCGGGCTTTTTATCATCGGGAATATAGATTCACCGTTGTTCAGGCAGTAAATTGCTGTATCTGCTCAAGAATACCTTTGGCATCAAGTTTGAGATCTGCGGTGATCTCTTCCGGTGCGCCGTGCTTGATAAACTCATCGGGCAGGCCGATAAGTAACGTTGGCCTCAGTAGTTGCTGACTTGCCATGTACTCCAGCACGCCGCTGCCAGCACCACCTTTGATGGCATTCTCTTCCACAGTGACTATGACGTCATGTTCCTGAACCAGCTGGCTGACCAGGGCTTCATCCAGTGGTTTCACAAACCGCATATCCGCGACAGTGGCATCCAGCACTTCAGCGGCTTCCAGCGCGGCAGCCAAAGTGGTACCAAAGTTCAGAACGGCGATGCGCTTGCCATTGGCACTGTTGCCCTGACGCACAATGCGACCTTTGCCGATTGCCATTGCGGTCATTTCTTCAACCTGCTCGGCGCCGGTGGCACTGCCACGGGGGTAACGCACGGCGGTTGGGCCATCATTGTAGCAATAGCCGGTATACAGCATCTGGCGGCATTCGTTTTCATCGCTTGGTGCCATGATCACCATGTTGGGGATACAGCGCATAAAGCTCAAATCAAAGGCACCCTGGTGGGTTGGACCATCGGCACCCACAATACCACCACGGTCAATGGCAAAAAGGACCGGCAGTTTCTGCAAAGCGACATCGTGGATCAGCTGATCATAGCCACGCTGCAGGAAGGTCGAGTAAATAGCGACCACAGGCTTGTAACCTTCACAGGCAAAGCCTGCGCCCAGGGTGACAGCATGCTGCTCAGCGATAGCTGCATCGAAATACTGCTTGGGGAAGCGCTGGGAGAATTCCACCATGCCAGAGCCTTCACGCATGGCCGGAGTGATGCCCAGCACTTTGTCATCCTTGGCGGCGACATCACACAGCCACTTGCCAAACACCTGTGAGAAAGTGGGCTTGCCCGGTTTACTGGCAGGCTTGGCAAAAGTGCTGGGATCAAACTTGGGTACGGCATGCCAACCGATAGGGTCACGCTCGGCAGGCTCATAGCCTTTACCCTTTTTGGTCATGATATGCAGGATCTGCGGCCCTTTCAGGTTGCGCATATTGCTCATGGTTTCCACCAGAGCGTTCACATCATGGCCGTCGATGGGGCCGATATAGTTAAAGCCCAGCTCCTCAAATAGCGTGCCGGGAACCACCATTCCTTTGAGGTGCTCTTCGGTGCGCTTGGCCATTTCCTTGATAACCGGCATGCCTTTGAGCACTTTTTTGCCGCCTTCACGGATGGTGGTGTAGAAACGACCTGACATGAGTTTGGCCAGGTGGTTGTTCAGTGCGCCGACATTCTCGGAAATGGACATCTCGTTGTCATTCAGGACAACCAACATATCGTTGTGCAGATCGCCGGCGTGGTTCATGGCTTCAAACACCATGCCACCAGTCATGGCACCATCGCCGATCACGGCAACCACTTTACGGCCGGCGCCTTCTTTTTCGGCGGCGACTGCCATTGCCAGCGCGGCGGACACAGAAGTGCCGGAATGACCCACGCTGAAGGTGTCGTATTCACTTTCTTCCCGCCATGGGAAAGGGTGCAGACCATTTTTCTGACGAATGGTTGGCATGCGGTCACGGCGGCCAGTGAGAATTTTGTGCGGATAGGCCTGATGACCCACGTCCCAGATCAGGCGATCAAAAGGCGTGTTATATACATAGTGGAGCGCAACAGTCAGTTCCACTGTCCCCAGACCGGAGGCAAAGTGACCGCTGGAAATGCCCACGGACTTGAGCAGGAACTCACGCAGCTCATCGGCCACCTGTGGCAATACAGAGGGCGGCAGCTGGCGCAACTCTTCCGGGGTGTTGGCCTGTGCCAACAGGGGGTAATGCGATATGTCCAAACTCATAATGAGCAACTTTATCTCTTGTTATACTCTTCGCTCGACAATATATCGGGCAAAGTCTGCAATTAACTGGCTATTGTACGGCAAAGTCTGCAGTGCTGACAGGGCATCGGCGACCAGTCCGTTCGCACTGGCGATGGCACCATCCAACCCCAGCAACTGAGGGAAGGTGCTTTTATCTGCCTCAGTGTCAGAGCCCTGTGGTTTGCCCAACTCTTCGGTGGTTGCGGTAATGTCCAGAATGTCATCCTGCACCTGAAATGCCAGCCCGATGGCATCGGCATAGGTCAGCAGGGCTTTACGATCGGCATCATTGGCATCGGCGCAAATCAGTGCCAACTCAACCGCGCAGCGGATCAGGGCGCCGGTTTTTTTGTTATGCAATCGGGTCAGTGTCGGCAAATCAATACGCTTGCCTTCGCTGGCCAGATCGATCGCCTGACCGCCACACATTCCCTGATAACCGGATGCTTTGGCCAATGCTGATACCAGCCTGAGCTGTTGGCCTGGCGTTAACCCATCGATGGGTTGACTGAGAATCTCAAAGGCCAGTGTTTGCAGGGCGTCACCGGCTAAAATTGCGCTGGCCTCATCAAAGGCTATATGAACAGTGGGCTGACCACGGCGCAGGTGGTCGTCATCCATCGCCGGCAGATCATCATGGATCAGGGAATAGGCATGAATACATTCAATGGCGGCGGCACAGGCATCGAGTTTGCCTAGGGGCACACCGAGCATCTGACCGACACTGTAAACCAAAAAGGGACGGATTCGTTTGCCGCCGATAAGGGCACCATGGGTCATGGCAGCTTTCAATGTGGCAGCTTGGTCATCCAGTGCATTGAGGTGCACTTTAAGCTGGGTATCAACCCGTTGTTGATACCCGGTAATCGCATCGGCTAACACGCTTATTCTACCTCGGTGTTGTAGCTCGACAGGGGGGCTTGTTCATCGGCTTGCATCAGAATGGCAACTTTTTGCTGTGCCTGTTCCAGCTTGGCCTGGCTGTTTCTTACCAGGGATATGCCACGCTCAAATTGCTTGAGTGCGTCGTCCAGCGGGATTTCTCCACGCTCCAGTTGGTTCACTATGTGTTCCAGCTCGGCAAGGGACTCTTCAAAACTGAGATTTTCCGGTTTTTTGGCCACTTTGTCTTTCCTAATATTCAGGCTTGCACAAGGTATCTCAGGGCGCAGTTGGGGTCAAATCAGGACGTTGGATATTTGCTCAACAGCACGCTTTATTAGGGAAATTTTGTTAGAAAAATTAAAATGAAGCTAAACTTCCCTTGAACCTGACCGATAACTGAGAACAGGTGTCATCCTGATTTCAAATGGCAGAAAGGACTGGTTACTGGACTGGCGCAAGGCTGGCAGATCAGTTCCGGGGTGTATTTTGGGGATTTGGGTACGCAGTTGTACCTTGTTGATTTAGGAGCATTCAGTGGATTTAGCGACACTCATAGGTATCTTGGGGGGATTTGGTTTCGTTGTCGGCGCCATGGTAACCAGTGGTGGCCTTTCCATCTTTATCGACATTCCCTCGGTACTCATTGTGTTTGGTGGCTCACTGTTTGTGGTCATGATGAAATTCAACCTGGGCTCAGTGATCGGCGCGGGTAAAATTTTCGTCAAAGCCTTTATGTTCAAACTGGATAAGCCGGAAGATCTGATTGAACAATCAGTGACTATGGCTGATGCTGCCCGCAAAGGTGGCTTTCTGGCACTGGAAGAAGCGCAAATCTCCAATCCTTTTATGCAGCGCGCAGTCGATATGCTGGTGGACGGCCATGACGGCGATGTGGTGCGTGAGGCGCTGGAGAAAGACATTAGCCTGACTGAAGAGCGACACAAAGCCGGAGTCAGTATTTTCAAAGCGCTGGGCGATGTGGCACCGGCGATGGGGATGATCGGTACCCTGGTGGGGCTGGTGGCCATGCTATCCAACATGGATGACCCCAAATCCATCGGTCCTGCGATGGCGGTGGCGCTGTTGACCACTCTATATGGCGCCATGCTGGCCAACATGGTGGCGATTCCGATAGCGGATAAACTGCAACTTCGCATGGCGGAAGAGGTGATGGTTAAAAACCTCATCATGGATGCCGTACTGGCCATTCAGGATGGGCAAAATCCCCGGGTCATTGAGAGTTTCCTGAAGAATTACCTCAATGAGGGTAAACGTAAAGTCGACACCACAGGCGGAGAGTAAGCCGTGGCCCAGAAGAAGTGTGACTGTCCACCACCGGGCGCACCTATGTGGCTGGCAACCTTTGCCGATTTGATGTCACTGCTGATGTGCTTCTTTGTGCTGTTGCTGGCGTTTTCCGAAATGGATGTGGTGAAGTTCAAGCAGATCGCCGGCTCGATGAAGTATGCCTTCGGGGTGCAGAATAAAGTCAACGTCAAAGATATTCCCAAAGGCACGTCGGTGATTGCACTGGAGTTTCGTCCCGGCAGGCCTGATCCTACCCCGATTGAGATCATCAATCAGCAGACCAATGAAATGACGGAACAAAGCGTCAATGTGCAGGCCGGTGAAGATGACAGCAGCGGCGGTGTCCAGTCTCAGGAAGGTCAGCAGCGGGGTGGACAGACGGCGGCCACCGCGTCACAAAGCTCGGCATCCTCAGCGGAAAATCAAACCAGCTCGGAGCAGGAGCAGGTCAATGATCAGGTGAAAAAGCTGGCGGAGAAGCTGGAGCAGGAAATCATAGATGGCGCCGTGGAGCTTGAGTCTTTAGGTCAGCAAATCATTATCCGTATTCGCGAAAAAGGTTCCTTTGCATCCGGCTCAGGCTTTTTGCAACCCAAGGTTAAGCCCATCATTCGTACCATAGGTGAGACGCTCAAGGACGTGCCCGGGGTGATCACCGTGGCAGGTTATACCGATGATATGGTGATCAGCAACGAGCTTTATTCGTCCAACTGGGATTTGTCTGCAACCCGGGCGGTATCTGTCGCACAGGAGCTGGCCAAAGTTAAGGGTATAGATCAGCAGCGGATGAAAGTGGTGGGCATGGCCTCGAACAACCCTTTGGTTCCCAATAATTCTGCCGCCAACCGGGCCCGCAACCGCCGGGTTGAAATTGCCATTGAGCAGGGCAAGGCTAAAGAGTCCGATGAGATATCGGTCGAAAAATCCTCCAACTGAGTATTCATAAGCCCATCATTTGATGGGCTTAATCCCTTTGATTTATCTCTCTGAACCCGCGATGGCCCAAACAGGGTGCGTCCGTCAGCCTGTGTTTGGTATAATCACCGGATCGCTATTTGGAAACACAGTCCTTTGGATCTCCCATGAAGTTTATCGTTAAGTTGTATCCGGAAATCATGATGAAGAGCAAATCGGTAAGGAAACGCTTTACCAAGATGCTCGAAACCAATATCCGCAATGTGCTCAAAAAGGTTGATGAAGACATCAAAGTGCAGCACCTGTGGGATAAATTGGTAGTGGTTGTGCCTGAGGGCAAAGCCGATTTGGCTGACCGGATCGCCGAGCGCCTGCAATGTATCCCCGGCATTGCCCACTCGCTGAAAGTGAATGAATACACCTTTGAAACCGTTGATGATATTTATCAGCATGCGCTGCCGGTCTACCGTGACCAACTGAAGGGCAAAACCTTCTGTGTGCGGGTAAAACGTGTCGGTCAGCATGACTTCAAATCCATTGAAGTGGAGCGTTATGTCGGTGGTGGTCTGAACCAGCACACAGAAGCGGCAGGCGTAAAACTGAAAGACCCTGACATGACCATCAACCTGGAAATCGACAAGCAGAAGCTCTACATGGTGGAGGAGCGCATCGACGGTCTGGGTGGTTTCCCTATGGCGACCCAGGAAGATGTGCTGTCACTGATCTCCGGTGGTTTCGACTCAGGCGTCTCCAGCTTCCAGTTCATCAAGAAAGGCGCCCGTACCCATTACTGCTTCTTCAATCTGGGTGGCGCTCAGCATGAGATTGGCGTGAAGCAGGTGGCTTATCACCTGTGGAAGACTTATGGCGAGTCCCATAAGGTGAAGTTTGTGTCAGTGCCTTTTGAGCCTGTGGTGGCTGAGATCCTGGAGAAAATCGATAACGGCCAGATGGGCGTGATCTTAAAGCGTATGATGATGCGCACTGCCGCCCGGGTAGCTGAGCGCATGGGCATTCAGGCGCTGGTCACCGGTGAGAGTCTGGGTCAGGTCTCCAGCCAAACCCTGACTAACCTGAATGTGATTGACCGCTGCACGGATCTGCTGATCCTGCGCCCGCTGATCACCATGGATAAGCAGGACATCATCAACGAAAGCCGTCGTATCGGCACTGAAGATTTCGCCAAGTCCATGCCTGAATACTGTGGGGTGATTTCCCAGCGCCCAACGGTGAAGGCTGTGCTGGCCAAAATCGAAGAAGAAGAGAAGAAGTTTTCCGGGGACCTTATCGATAAGGTGCTGGAAGAGGCCAAGATTATCGATATCCGGGAGATAGCTGCCAGCATGGACACCAAAGTGACTGAAACTGAAACCGTGAACTCTGTTGGTGCCCAGGAAATCGTGGTGGATATCCGTGCGCCGGAAGAGGAAGAGAAGCAGCCACTGGAAATCGACGGTGTGGACGTGAAGGTGATCCCTTTCTTCAAACTGGCGACCCAGTTTGCCGATCTGGACCGCAGCAAAACCTACCTGCTGTACTGTGAGCGTGGCGTAATGAGCAAGCTGCAGGCGCTGTATTTGCAGGAGCAGGGCTTCACCAATGTGAAGGTGTATCGTCCTTAATCCTACTCCGGATCTGAGGCCGCATCTGATGATGCGGCTTTTTTATGTCCGTTTGTCACAAAAGTCGCCAGACAGGTGTGGAAACTGACTGGATTAGCTGGCCTTTTTGCCCAAGAAAATGTCACAATCGCGATTAGAAAAACTAATCCAGTCTTGCACCAACATGTTCTTCATACAGGCTGGGTAGCGATCGGCACTTTTGCCGGTCAGATACATAGACAAGGGAAGTGACCACTATGTCCAGGCGTTTACCTCCGCTCAATGCGGTCAAAGCGTTCGAGGCCGCTGCGCGTCATCTGAGTTTTACCCGCGCAGCTGAAGAGCTGTTCGTGACTCAGGCGGCCGTCAGCCACCAAATCAAGGCGTTGGAAGAGTTTCTGGGATTGAAACTGTTCCGCCGCAAAAACCGCTCTTTGCTGCTGACTGAAGAAGGTCAGAGCTATTTTCTCGATATCAAAGATATTTTCGTGCAGTTGGGAGAAGCCACCGACCGTCTGCTGGCCCGCGGCGCGATAGGCTCGCTGACGGTGGCCATGTCGCCCAGTTTTGCTATTCAGTGGCTGGTGCCAAGATTAGCCAAGTTCAGTGAAAAGAATCCTGACATCGATGTGCGCATCAAGGCGGTGGACTCAGATTCCGCCAGCCTGACCGATGATGTGGATGTGGCGATTTATTACGGCCAGGGTAACTGGCCCGGGGTGCGCGCCGACAAACTGCGTAATGAAGTGCTCATTCCTGTGTGCTCACCCTTGCTGCTCAATGGTCCCAAGCCGCTGGAAAAGCCCGCCGATCTTAAATTCCATACCCTGCTGCACGATTCCAGCCGTCAGGACTGGCAGGCGTGGTTCCGCCAGTGCGGCGTGACGGATGTCAATGTCAATCAGGGGCCGATTTTCAGCCATTCCTCTTTGGTGCTGCAGGCTGCCGCCCATGGTCAGGGCGTGGCACTGGGCTACAGCGTGCTGGCGCGGCCGGATATCAAGGCCGGTCGTCTGGTCTGTCCGTTCCAGGAAGTGCTGGTCAGTAAGGACGCCTACTATCTGGTGTGTCAGCAAAGCCATGCTGAGCAGGGCAAAATCGCTGCATTCCGCGAGTGGATGCTGGATATGTTTGCCGAGGAGTCACGCAGTGAACTGCTTCCAGGCTGAGATTGATGCTGGCCATGTGCTTGTTGATGGCGAGCTGAAGGTCGGTGGCGATCTGGTGCTCTTGGCTCATGGCGCAGGCGCTGACATGAACCATGAATTTATGGCCGCTATGGCCAAAGGGCTTGCGGCCAAAGGCATGTGTGTGGTGCGCTTTAACTTTCCCTATATGCAAAAATGCGCCGGGGATGGTAAGCGCAGACCGCCGGACAGGGCGCCCAACTTACTGGCGTGCTTTGAGCATTACCTTGATTTGGCCGTTAACGCCGGGGCCGCTCGGATCTATTTAATGGGCAAGTCCATGGGCTCGCGGATGGCAGCCATAATGGTGGCTGATGACCTGGTTGCCGGTAAAGTGGCCGGTGTGGTGTGCCTTGGGTATCCCTTTATGCCTGTTGCCCGCAAGAAAGAAGTGGGCGGGGAGACTGAACCCAGGCTGGAACCGTTGCAGCAGGCCAAAGTACCGGTACTGGTGCTGCAGGGGGAGCGTGACAGCTTTGGCTCCTTTGCCAGGGCAAGCATCTGGCCGCTTGGCACTAACACCTCGATAAAGCCAATCCCTGATGGCGATCACAGCTTTGTGCCGCGCAAGTCGTCCGGTACCACATTAGTGGCTAACCTGACGCTTGCCGTTGATTATTGTGTTGCGTTTTTTGGAGAGAAACATGCGTAAAGGCTGGTTGTTGCTGGCATCCCTGAGCGGATTTCTGGCTGTGGCATTGGGAGCGTTTGGCGCTCATGGGCTTAAACATATCGCTACCCCGCAGATGATAGATATCTTTAATCTGGGCGTGGAATACCAGTTCTATCATACCTTTGCCATTATTGCGGTGGCGTTTGCCGGGCATTGGGTTAAGTCAAGACTGCTGGGCTGGGCGGCCTGGTGTTTTGCCGGTGGCATACTGCTGTTTTCCGGCTCTTTGTACCTTTACGCCCTGCTGGGCACCAAATGGACCGGTCCGATCACGCCCATGGGCGGCGGCCTGTTTCTGATTGGCTGGCTGCTGATCGCGGTGGCACTGTGGCGTGATAAGGTGGTCGAGCAGGCATAAGCCTGAGTCTTTTCGTTGAGATCAGTCATCGTCTGAGATAGTCCAGTATCTGAATAAGCCCAGTATCTGAATAAGTTCAGTATCTGAAAATGCGGCGTTGCACTCTGGTTTGACCTGAGTGCATGCCGCATTTTTTGTTTATGTTATACTGCTGCCCATTTTGCAGGGTGCCATGCTCCTGCGTTGGCAGGGCTGGTTAGCCCTGACTGTATTAGGGCCGCTGCCCGGATTAACCTGAGTTTCCAATGAAGAATCTGTTTTTGTTTTGTCGTGCCGGCTATGAAAAAGACTGCGCGGCGGAAATCCAGCTGCGTGCTGGTGAAATGAATATCGGTGGGTTTGTTAAAGCCAACCGTGATGATGCCTATGTGATTTTCCAGTGTTTCGCCGAGGGCGATGCCGATCGCCTGGCCAAAGAGCTGAGTCTGGACTCGCTGGTGTTTGCCCGGCAGATGTTTGCAGCCTCTGAACTGCTGGCTGATTTGCCGCAGGAAGACAGAGTCACGCCTATCGTTGAGGCCCTGAGTCAGGTTGAAAAAGCCGGTGAACTGAGAGTTGAAACCCCGGACACCAACGAATCCAAAGAGCTGTCGGCATTTTGTCGCAAGTTTACCGTGCCGCTGCGTCAGAGCCTGCGCAAACACGGTAACCTGCTGCAGAAAGAAAGCCCACGCCGCCCCATTATCCATGTGTGTTTTGTGGCGCCGGGTCAGGCTTATGCCGGTTACTCCTACAGCAACAATTCATCACCTCATTTCGGCGGTATTCCACGCCTCAAGTTTCCGGCCGATGCGCCAAGTCGCTCAACCCTCAAGCTGGATGAAGCCTTTATTCACTTTATCCCGAAAGAGGAGCAGGAAACCCGTCTGCGCAGCGGTTTAAATGCGGTGGATCTGGGCGCCTGTCCCGGCGGCTGGACCTATCAACTGGTGCGCCGCGGCATGATGGTGCATGCCATCGATAACGGCCCAATGAATGACAAGTTGATGGAAACCGGTCAGGTGAAACACCATATGGCCGATGGTTTCCGCTGGGAGCCGCCACGCAAGAACATCTACTGGCTGGTGTGCGATATGGTAGAAAAGCCAAGCCGCGTGGCCGAGCTGATGGAAGCCTGGGCGATTAACGGCTGGTTTAAAGAAGCGATCTTTAACCTGAAATTGCCGATGAAGAGCCGCTTTAAAGAAGTGCACCAGATCCTCGCGACCATGGATGAAATTCTGCGGGAAAACGGCGTGGAAGATTTCCGCATCAGCTGCAAGCACCTGTACCACGACCGCGACGAAGTGACAGTGCACCTGTGGCTCTACCCTGAGCGCGGCTGGAACTAATCCGGCATCCCAATTGAAAGCACCTCAGAGAGGTGCTTTTTTATGTCCAAAGTAAGCCTGCTCTCCGTTTGCGGCTGACTTCCATATTATCGCGCTGCTGCTTTCTCTGTTTTTGCGCTGCGCCTTGCCATGTCATCCCAATCTTTTCAGCTCTTGACTGCGGATTGGAGCATATGCCGTGTTCAATTTTTTTGGCGGCCGTTAATCTTGCTCATTTCATGACATCTTGATGTGTTTTTGATATAGTGCCGCGTTCGATTTTTGCGGCATGAATTTTGGCCATCTGCGCACAAGGTTCGGTCCGCCACACCCACAAAGATTTGGAAGTTCACATTGATCACTACAGCGAATATCACCATGCAGTTTGGCGCCAAGCCACTGTTTGAAAATATCTCGGTTAAGTTTGGCGGCGGCAACCGCTACGGTCTTATCGGTGCCAACGGCTGCGGTAAGTCTACCTTCATGAAAATTCTCGCCGGTGAGCTGGAGCCAACCAGTGGTAACGTGTCTCTGGACGTGAATGAGCGTCTGGGTAAGCTGAACCAGGATCAGTTCGCCTACGAGCAGTTCAGCGTGGTGGATACTGTGATCATGGGCCACAAAGAACTGTGGGAAGTGAAGCAGGAGCGTGACCGTATCTACTCTCTGCCTGAGATGACCGAAGAAGACGGTATCAAGGTCGCTGAGCTGGAGATGGAATTTGCCGAGATGGACGGGTACACCGCCGAAAGCCGCGCCGGTGAACTGCTGCTGGGCGTGGGTATTCCACTGGAGCAGCACTTTGGCCCGATGAGTGAAGTGGCCCCGGGCTGGAAACTGCGTGTGCTGCTGGCGCAGGCACTGTTCTCCGATCCAGATGTGCTGCTGCTGGACGAACCGACCAACAACCTGGATATCGACACCATTCGTTGGTTGCAGGATATGTTGAACCAGCGTAACAGCACCATGATCATCATCTCCCACGACCGTTACTTCCTGAACTCTGTTTGTACCCACATGGCGGATCTGGATTACGGCGAGCTGCGCGTGTATCCGGGCAACTATGATGAGTACATGACAGCTGCATCTCAGGCCCGTGAGCGTCTGCTGGCTGACAACGCCAAGAAGAAAGCCCAGATTGCTGAGCTGCAGACCTTCGTATCCCGCTTCTCTGCCAACGCGTCTAAAGCCAAGCAGGCCACTTCCCGTGCCAAGCAGATTGAAAAGATCAAGCTGGACGAAGTGAAGGCATCAAGCCGGGTGAACCCATACATTCGTTTCGAGCAGGAAAAGAAACTGTTCCGTAACGCTTTGGTGGTTGAGAATCTGACCAAGGGCTTCGATGGCGAACCACTGTTCAAAGACTTCAGCATGATTGCTGAAGTGGGCGAACGCATTGCCATTCTGGGTGAGAACGGCGCCGGTAAAACCACTATGGTACGTACCCTGATCCACGAATTGCCACAGGATGAAGGTACCATTCACTGGTCTGAAAACTCGTCTATCGGTTACTACGCGCAGGATCACGCCAGTGATTTTGAAAACGACATGACTGTCTTTGACTGGATGAGCCAGTGGAAGAAAGAAGGTGACGACGAGCAGGCGGTACGCGGCATTCTGGGCCGTATGCTGTTTGGCGCTGATGATATCCGCAAGTCAGTTAAGGTGCTGTCCGGTGGTGAGCAGGGTCGCATGCTGTTTGGCAAGATGATCATGCAAAAGCCTAATATTCTGGTGATGGACGAACCGACCAACCACCTGGATATGGAATCCATTGAGTCGCTGAACAACGCCCTGGAAATGTACGAAGGCACCCTGTTCTTCGTATCTCACGACCGCGCGTTTGTATCGTCACTGGCTAACCGCATTATCGAGATCACCCCCAATGGCGTGACCGATTTCAAGGGAACCTATGATGAGTTCCTGCGCAGCAAAGGCATTGAAGATTAATTCAGCCTTGAATATAAGTCGGTTGACTTGATGCTAAAAGCCCACGAGAGTGGGCTTTTTTGTGGGCGATTTTTACGGTGAAGGAGCAGGGAATGAAGATCTACGGCGATGTGAGTTCGGGCAATTGCTACAAACTTAAACTGGTGTGTGCGCTGCTGGGAATTGAGCACGAGTGGGTCAATATCAATGCGCTCAAGGGGGAGCATAAAACCCCTGAGTATCTGGCCATCAATCCCAATGGCAAAATTCCGGCGATGCAGCTGGATGATGGCCGCTGCCTGAGTGAATCCAACGCCATGCTCAACTTTTTGGCTCACGATTCCCCCTTGCTGCCCACCGATGCCTTCGAGCTGGCCAAAGTTGCCCAGTGGCAGAGCTTTGAGCAATACAGCCATGAACCTTATATTGCGGTCGCCCGTTTTATTCAGTTTTATCTGGGGCTGCCGGATGAGCGCCGGGCTGAATACGAGGCCAAGCATGCGCCCGGTTACCATGCGCTGGATGTGATGGAGCAGCAGCTTAAGCGCACTCCCTACCTGTGTGGGGAGTATTTCACCACGGCAGATATTTCCCTGTATGCCTACACCCATGTCGCCCACGAAGGCGGCTTTGACTTAACGGCGTATCCGGCAATTCAGGCATGGCTTGAGCGGGTCAGGGCGCTGCCGGGTTATGTGGATATGCAGGGGTGATAGCCATCCTTGCAACCACTGTATTTCAATGACGGACTTTCACAGACGACAACGCCGGGTCAATTAACCCGGCGTTTGTTTTTTGGGCCAAAACGAATTGGCTATTTTCCTGCAAGTTCCGCTTATTGGATCACGCCACAAGCCATGCGGGCACCGCCACCACCCAGTGGGGCAGGGTGATCTGAGTGATTATCGCCGCCGACATGCACCATAATCGCTTTGCCTTTGACTTCATTCAGGGTCAGCTTGGGTGCCAGTACCGGGTAGTTGGCATTGCCATGGTGATCCACGTACAGGGCAGGCAGATCGCCTTTGTGATTGCCCGTGTCCCAGGGATGACCATGTTTGCCGGTGTTGTCCGGATCATAGTGACCACCTGCGGCGCCGGCCAGTACGGTTTTGCCATCCTTGGTGGCAGGCTCACAGCTGCCGTTGGCATGGATATGGAAGCCATGCTGACCTGCGGTCAGACCATGGATGTCGGGGGTCAGCACCAGGCCATATTCGGTTTGTGTCAGGGTAATGGTACCGACCTGGGTATTGCCTTCCGGCGCCAGCAGTGACATCTCGACGGTGGCAGTGTCTGCGGCCAGAGCCGGGGCAGCTGCCAACAACATCAGTGAAGCGATAAGCGTCTTGCGCATGGTGATTCTCCTTGTAGGATACAGCGGCCGCTGTAATTGCAGCATCATGACACCGGTATGGCCGGTTGTCTGTGACGGCGATGATTGGAATCAATGGATTAATTCGATTGGCTTAAACGGTTTTTTTATTTTAAAAACAACGCAGTATTGGAGGTTTTCCGGCGTGGCATTGCTGGACACTGACCTGGCATCTTCATATTATTGGTTGATTTTAAATCGAAAGTGGACGCAGGGAGTGCTGTATGTTGAGCCAGTTTCTGATGATTTCCAGGCCATGGTGGATTAAGTGGCTGCCCGTGCTGAGCTACCTCTGGTTAGTACTTACTGTGCTGATAGCCGGGGCTTTTTACCCGGATTACAGCCATGTTTCCCAATATATGAGTGAACTTGGTGCCAGCGGTGCGCCCCATGCCTGGAGCGTGAATTATCTCGGGTTTGTCCCGACTGAACTTCTGTTGCTGGTATTTCTGGCGCTGCTGCTGCCGGTGCTGCCCCAGACGGTGCCACTGCGGCTGGGCATCGGCTTACTTGGTCTGTACGCCATCATGCTGCTGGGTGCCAGCGTGTTTACCTGTGACTTTGAATGTCGGCCGACCCGTGCCACCTTCGCCCATGGCCTGCATATCACTCTGGGGGCATTTGCTTATCTGGCGGGTATTGCCGGGGTGCTGTTGGTGGCCGTGTCCGCCCGCAGTTGGCCCAATGGTTTCCCATTGACCCTCAGTGGCGTTGCCATCGCCATTTTATGTTTTGGGCTGCTGCTTAATCTCAATCCACAATTGCCCTGGGTAGGGCTGATGCAAAGGTTGATGGAAACCCTGATGTACCTCTGGTTTATTCTGCTGGGCCGGTACGGTGCAGGTTTGCCCCTTGTCCGCAGTCAGGCGCTCCTTTAACTTGGTTGCGGTTTCAGGTCGAGTTCCGGGAAAATGGATTCAGTTAACAGGCCTGAGCGCAGGTTTATTTATCCGCGGTAATCTAATGGGGATGAATGGTCCGGGGCCGATGGTTTCTATACTGCCCGAGCCAATGCTCCTGTTATCAACATAACGGTGGGACATCATTGCCGGAGGGAGAGCGTTGCAGGCTGCAAGTTACGCTGCCGTGCCTATACCAGTCGCTGCGTACATCCAGAGGACATGCCATGAAGTGGTTCAATTATTTTAAGCGGGACACTGTCCGGGAGGTCGCCTCCTGGGTGGATGAGGGCATTATTTCCCGGCAACAGGGGGAGGCCATTTTGCGCCGTTATGGCGCTGACTGGGATGATGCCAACCGCCATTCATTCGGTTATTTTCTGCTGACGGCGCTGGCCGCCCTGTTTGCCGGACTGGCGCTGATTTTGGTCATGTCCCACAACTGGGATGAGATACCACGTATGGTCAGAATGCTGGGGCTGATTGCGCTGACCGCCACCGTCAACCTGCAGGGCACCAGACTGTATTTGGGCGGGCGTCCGCAGGCGGGGACTATCTGGCTGTTCTTCGGCGGTCTGTGTTATGGCGCGTCCATCATGCTGATCGCGCAAATCTATCATTTGGGTGAGCATTATCCCGATGGCATATTCTGGTGGGCGCTGGGTGTGCTGCCGCTGGCACTGTTGTGTCAAAGTCGCCTGCTGACGTTGCAAATGCTGGTGCTGGCGCTGATCTGGCTCAGTGTCGAGGCATCCACCGGCTTTTTCCCCACGCTGTTGCCGCTGTTTGCCCTGAGTGCACTGTGGGTTTCGCTGCGCGCAGCCCCCAGCCGCAGTCTGTTTTTACTCAGTATCTTCAGTCTGGTGATATGGCTGGATTTATTGCTGAGCTGGTTTCACGGGCAAGGGCGCGATTTTGACTGGCTGATAGAGCAGCTGCCGTTCAATATTTCGCTGGGACTTATTCTGGCTGGCCTGGCCGCTCTGCTCATCACCCGGACGGATGAACGACTTAACGATTATGGCCGGGGGCTGCAACAGCTGGTGCAGTGGCTTGGCATACTGGTGCTGATTGTGATGAGCTTTGATGGCGCCTGGCGCGAGCTGCAGGCGCAGTTGGTGTGGTCCACATTGACACTGACACTGATGCTGGGGCTGTGCGCCATACTGGCCATCGCACTGGCCTGGCAGGCACCTGTCATGACCCGCGTTGCCATCGGCAGTCAGGGGCTGTTTTACACCCTGGTGATGCTCAATACCGGACTTGGGGTGTTATCGGTACAGGCGCTGACGGTACTGACCAATCTGCTGCTGGTGCTGGTGGGCATTTACAGTATCCGCCGGGGGATTGATGAATCCGACGGCTCGGCGTTTTACACCGGCATCTCCGTCTTGCTGCTGACCGCGTTGATGCGTTACTTCGATTTGATTGGCGATTATCTGGGGGGCGCGCTGCTGTTTGTGCTGTGTGCCGCTGTGCTGTACGGCTCAGCCCGTTATTGGCGCTATCGCCGGGAGGTCAGTCATGGATAAGTCATCCCGGGGAGCGGCTATGCCATTGTCTCGAACATCCTCCTTTGCGGGCCGTTGGCTCAAATGGGGCATGGTGCTGACGATCATTTTGCAGCTGGGGGTGTTGGCGGTTGAATACATCAGTTCCGTCTGGCCGCTGTGGTTTGGTCAGCCGGTGATGCTCACCACGGCTCCCGTTGACCCCCGCAGTCTGTTTCGTGGCAACTATGTCAGGTTGAACTATGACATCTCCACCGTGCCCCGCGCCATGGCACAGGAAGATTTCAAAGTGGGGCAGCCGGTGTATTTGAGTCTGAATATCGACGGCAAGCAGGCGCGGCCATTACGGCTTTCGGCCACGCCACCTGCTACCGGCACCTATCTGCGGGGCCGGGTGCGCGGGATGGGCGATCCTTACCGGCTGGAGTTTGGTATTGAAGCGTTGTTTTTGCCTAAAGACAAAGCCATCAAGGCTGACACCCTGCTCAGGGATAAATCGGTGAGTGCGCGGATACTGGTGCTGGACAATGGCAGGGCGGCGCTCGATACCCTTTACTGTGGCGACAAGCCCTGTGAACTGGAATAGGCTGCCGGGGCGGCAGGATGTTTGGGTAAACAGGTCAGCGGCGTTGCAAGTCCGGCTCAGGCAAGCATAGAAGCATCTGCGAAGAAGGAACGATCTGATAACCCACAAAGAAAAGGCCGCTGACACAGGTGTCAGACGGCCTTTGGTCTCAACAAGACAGATGGCTATTGCTTGGCGTGAGATTTGAGGAACGACAACACCTCGGCCTGCTCATCCGGGCCTAAACCTGCCCGGGGGAACATGCTCTTGGTGATACCCTGCCACTGACGATAGGTATAGTCAGATGGCGTAGGTGCTGCGTGACACAAGGTACAGGAGTTATAGAACAGGGTTTCGCCCTTGGACTGCGCCTGTGCCTTGTGGCCGGTGACCGCTTTAATGGCGGCACCCAGACCCAGTTCGTCGATATTGAAAGGCTGTTTGGGCACTTCAATGACGGGTGGCTGATAGGCCATGTTGGGCGATTCCGGATCATCACATTTTTTCATCCAGGCCAGACAGGTGTTGGCCGTATTGCCCTGACTCAAGCCACTGGAAGGACGGGCCGAGGTCAGAATGTTAATGGCACCTGAGTTGCAGCGGCCTTTGCTGTCTTTCTGCAGCCAGGCGCCTTCATGGATATAGATAACACCGCGCATCACATTGTCAGCGACTTTGACTCCGGCCAGCAGCGCACCCCGATCGTTATATATTTCGACCAGATCGCCGGCTTTCACGCCGCGCTCTTTGGCATCTTCAGCGTTCACCAGCACATACTGGCGACCATCCACACATTCATACTTGTTCACATCGGCATTGGCCATTTGTGAGTGCAGACGCATCCAGGGATGGGGGCTGAGCACGTGCAGCTGACCCGGGCTGGCATTGCCCAGCCATTCGGTTGGCGCCAGCCACTGGGGCATAGGCGGACAGTCAGGCAGGTTGAAACCGGCGATGGTTTCACTGTACATCTCGATTTTGCCCGACGGAGTATGCAGTGGATTTTTGACCGGATCCTGATAGAACTCGCCATGGCGGACAAAGTTGTCGGCGCTGGCCGGTGTGGCCAGCTCAGTGATGCCTTTTTTCCAGAAACTGTCGAAGCTCTCGGTGGCATCTGAGTTTTTATAGGCGGTTTTCAGGTGCTCCATGTAACTCTTGCCGCCGGTATAGGCTTCCTGCACGTTGAACATAAAGGCCAGGCTGGAGAAGATGTCATAGTCGTTCATGGCATCGCCCATGGGCTTGATCGCCTGGCGCATGGCGTAAATCTTGTTGTTGGAGTAAGTGCCGCCCGAGGTCAGGTCGTTGCGCTCCAGAGTGGTGGTACTGGCCAGCACAATATCGGCGTAACGGGCAGAGGCGCACCACCAGGCATCCTGGCAGATAAAGGTCTCTACATGGTCATTCAGTGCCTGGATCAGTTCGTTGGTATTTTGCTGGTGGGAGAGCAGGTTATTACCCGCGGTATAGACCAGTTTGACGTTGGGGAAGGTCAGGGTTTCACCGTTGCGGGTGTAAGTTGAGCCGGGATTTTGCAGCATCTCGGAGATCAGCACCACAGGACAGCGGGTCTTGACCGGATTGCGTCCCTGGGACAGACCCACAGGCATTTTCTTGCCGGATACCGGCATACCGCCGTTACCATAGTGCCAGCTCAGACCAAAGCCCTCTCCGGGTTTACCAATTTTTCCGGCCATGGCGGCAAAGTTGATAATGGCCCAGTGCACCATTTCACCGTGCTGAGCCCGCTGCAGTGACCAACCGGCGCAAATCTCAGTTTTCTTGCTGACGATAAGTTCGGCCAGCGACTCAATTTGTGCTGCAGGAATGCCGGTAATCGTCGAGGCCCACTCAGGTGTTTTGGGTACGCCATCATCCTTACCCTGCAGGTAGGCAATGTACTTGTCGGCCCCTGTGGTGTACTTGTCCAGATAGGCTTTGTCGTACAGCCCCTTATCCAGCAAGTGGAAGGACATGGCAGTAAACAGCGCGGTATCGGTATTGGGGCGGATGTGCATCATCTCACTGCCCAACCCCTTGTCTGACTCGGTTTGCTGCGGGTTGATGGAGATAAACCTGATGCCTTTGTTGGCAAAGTCCTGCCAGTGCTTGTGCATTGAGTGGTCGGCCACCCGGAACTCAACCCGGTTGCATTTGAACGGGTCGCAACCGACAAACAGCATAAGTTCAGTATTCTTTTCAATAACCTGCCATGCAGTCTGGGGGGAATAAACTTCCAGATCACCGACAATATGGGGTAACAACACTTCAGAGGCTCCGGCGCTGTAATCACCGGCACAGGCGCTCTGGCCGCCAATCAGGTTAAAGAAGCGACCCTGCAGGGTTTGCGGGCGCATGATACCGGCATGGGACCAGCCATCATAGGACGCACTGAAAATAGCTTCATTGCCATATTTATTGATGGTGCGGGCGATGGCCATCGAGGTCAGCGCGATGGCTGTGTTCCAGTCAACCCGCACGAAAGGCTCTTTGCCCCGCAAATGCGGTTTGGTGTCACCCAGGGGATCGGCCAGATAGGATTTGCGCACCATGGGATACAAAATCCGGGTATCGCTGAAGGTACGGCTGATGATGCCTTCCAGCAGCATCTTGGTAGGCAGAGGATCGACCTCAGTGACCGGCTGAACACCAATCAGCTTGCCGTTTTTCACCACGGCATTGAACGGGCCATAGTGGGATGCCTGAGGAAATACCTGAGTGTCGTCGGCGAACACTTTACCGGCAGGGAAGAGCGTCAGTCCCTGGGCGGCTACCGCGGTTGCCAGTGCGGATTTGAGAAAGTCACGTCTGGATAACGACATTGAGCTGCTCCGAATTTGGTGGGACGCTGCAGACATCCCTTTGCAGAAGTGAAGTGTTACGCCTGCCTGCGGCGGAAACCAAAACCTGTTCGCTTCAATGCCGCGGGCAGAAAGAGGATTCCTGCATATTGACAGGACAATATGCGCAGGAAAGAAAGAGCGATAACCACAGTGCAGGCGCACTGTTAAGTTACTCCTGAGATGCGGACGCCTTAAGTGAACTTTTCCCCATAAACAGGAAATATCACCATTTACTGAATTAGTGGCAGTAACCACTGCAAAATAAATAGTTGCTATCCAAAAGGGGTAAACCTATCCGAGATGATGGATTAAAGATTGTTTAGCCTGTGAGCCCGCAACACCCCGCAAGCCTGAATTGAAGATTAAATAACCCTTTGAATTCACCGAATCGGCAGCGGCTTTGTATCGGCTTGATGCAACCATTAACTTGGGTTAACCATGCCGCGGTCCGGAAGATTTCAGATATCCCGGCGAAGGGGTAATTTATCGGGTGCTCACTGGCGAGCGTTATTAATAAGAGGTTTCCCCATGGAGTTCCTGACTGATCCCGGGATTGGTGAGTGCCTGATACGCGCCGGCTTGCGGTTTGAAGTCACAGAGGTTGATGAATGGCGGATTATCGAGGTTGCTGTAACGCCAATCAGCGCCGCATAACGGTATGAGTTGCAGGATAGCCGCAATAGCGATTTGCTGATAACCAGGGGGGCGACGTGCTGAATGTTCTCCGCTGACGAAACGCTGCGTGGTTAAACAAAGGCCACGCAGCAGGACGATTGTGCATTTTTTGCTGCGTTTTTTTGCCCGTCACCCTGGCTTGACTGCAACTTGCCAGCACTTGTATCAGCCTGGTGCAACAAGCCGGATTAACTGCTGTAAAAACCGCCTGTTATCCGGGTGATGTTGCTTTATCCCTATGATTGTCCTCTATAAAATCCTTGTCAGATTGCTTCCTCCAGATACCAATACAAGGATTATTATGCCATCCGTTCGTTTGTCGTCAGCACTGAGCCTGACGGCTCTGGCCATTCAGGGGCTGTTGTCTGCCCAGGCTGTTGCATCTCCCATGGAACGTATCGAAGTTACCGGCTCGCGCATCAAGCAGGTGAGTCTGCAAACCGCGACGCCGGTGCTCAGTCTCAGCCGTGAGGAAATGGCGGCCAAAGGCTTCAACTCCCTGCAACAGGCACTGGAAAACCTGACCCAGAACGCCGGTGGGGCGATGACCCAGCAGGAAGGCCTGGGCTTTACCCCGGCCTCTTCTGCCATCAATTTGCGTGGGGTGGGGATCAGCCGGGTGCTGGTGCTGATGGACGGTGTTCGTATGCCCAACTATCCGTTTGGTGCCAGTGGCACCGACAGTTTTGTGGATCTCGCCAACATCCCCCTGAGTGCCATTGAACGGGTGGACGTACTGCTGGGCGGCGCATCGGCCATTTATGGCTCCGATGCCATGGGCGGGGTGATTAACATCATTACCCGCAAGCACATTGACGCCACCTCGGTGGACTACCGCTTCAGCGACACTCAGGACGGCGGTTTGCGCCATCAGCAGCTGGCGGTTGCCACCGGCACCAAGACCCGCATCGGACACCTGAGTCTGGCGATGGAATATGACGAACGTCAGGCGCTGCATGCCAGTGACCGTCCGCAGTGGGGCACTGACGCGGTTGATGGCAACTATTACGCCGGTTACAGCTCCTTTGGCGCCAATCTGGTGGGCTTGAACGACAAGGGCAAAGAGGCCTTTGTGCAACAAACTCTGACCCAAAGTGAATGTGAAGCCAGAGGCTTTGTATGGCTTGAGCGAGGCGAGGGCAAAAGTCAGTGCGGTTATGATCGCGCCGCTGCGCGGGATCTGCTGCCCCAGAGCAAACGTGTCTCCGCCATGTTGTCGCTGAGCGGGGAAATTGCCGCTGAGCATCAGTGGTATGTGCGTGCCAATCTGGCCGATACCCGCTCGCGCACTGAGCTGGAGTCGGCGGTGGTGGACAATGAGCTGATTTTTACCGTGGCCGGCAATACGGTCACCGTGGCTGACAGCGCAGGCTGGGGGCTGTCCCAAAGTTTCGACAAGCAAACCGGCTTTGGCGGTGATTTCGCCACTGCAGCCGATGGCAGTTACAAGTACAAGCGCCGGCTGAATGACCTGGGACCGCGGGTGTCTGACTTTGACGGCAAAACCTATGATTTGGTGGCGGGATTGAGCGGCGCGCTCAGCGCTGATATCGACTATGACCTGTACTGGCACTATGGCCGTCAGCAGGTGACCGCGGCCTACTCAGGTGCGCCAACCGTGCATGGTGTATTCGATTATGTGACATCCGGTGAGCAGGGACAGTCGCTGCTGGCTCAATTGACGGCCAGCGATGCCGCCGCCATGAACTTTACCGGGATCAATGAGGGCATGTCGTCATTGCAGACCCTGCATGCCGGCGTGAGTGGTGATTCGCCCTGGCAGCTGCCCGGCGGCATGCTTGCCTTTGCCGGGGGGCTGGAGTTTTCACAGGAGCGCTTCTTTGATGACTATGACGATGTCTCCCGCAGTGGCGCCGTGATTGGCAAACAGGGCGCCAGTGCTGCCGGTGAAAGGGATCAGTATGCCGCTTATCTGGAAGCCCGACTGCCCCTGCATGAGCAACTGACTCTGACCCTCGCCGGTCGCTATGACTATTACGCCGACAGTGCCGTGGGCGGCGAGTTTTCGCCTCAAGTCGCGCTGGAATACCGTCCGCTGGATAGCCTGTTACTGCGGGCCTCCTGGGCAGAAACCTTCAGGGCGCCGGATCTGCATCGTCTGTATGGTGAGCCCAACAAGGGGTTTCGGGATCTGATTGACCATGATGGCAGCAAAGCCGAGCAGGTCGCCATCTGGAGCGGCTCCAACCCTGAACTGGAAGCCGAAACCGGTGACAATCTGAATCTTGGTCTGGTGTTCAGCCAGGGCGGCGTTGATGCCAGCATAGACTACTGGCAGGTAAACATTGAGGGCATGATTGCCAGCCCTTCTGCCCAGTACATACTTGATCATGAAGACATTTATGGCGATCGCGTGGTGCGCGATGCGGATGGCAAACTGGTGAGTATCAATTCCCGCGCCGTGAACATGTCTGCCAATGACTCAGCCGGTATCGATATGGCACTGGGATATCGTGTAGACACCCGGCTGGGACAGTGGGATATCCGCGCCCAGGCGACCTACCTGACCCGCTGGGAGCGGCGACTGACGCCATTTGCCGAGGTGATCGACATGCTCAATGATGAGGATTCAGTGCCTAAGTGGCAGGCCAATCTGGATCTGGGCTGGCAGTATGGTGCAATCGAGTCTCACATTTTGGTGGCGTATTTAAGTCCGATGAATGCTTACTATCAGGATAGATTTGTCGAAGCGGGTATGACTGAGGAATACGATGTGACCCTGGACAGTCACACTCAGGTGAACTGGAGTATGGGCTATCAGTTGAGTCAGGGCATCAAGTTGACCGCTGGCATTAACAATCTGTTTGATGCGCAGCCGGAGCTGGATGGCACCAGCCCGCAGTGGCCGCATTATCCAAGAAGTTTCTACAATCCTGTGGGGCGTGAATACTACGCCGGGATCAGCCTCAACTTCTAACCTGCACTGAATACCAGAAGGCCCGTCATGCGGGCCTTTTTGTTGCTCATCAGCGTCTGTGAACCACCGGCTTATGAGGGGCGACGACAACCTTCAAGCAGCAACTCAAAAAAGTTGCCGCCTTTGCGACGGGTAAACTGGATATTGCGCTCGGGGATGGCCTCCGGGTCTTGGTAGCCCTTCAGTGCTTCTGCCAGTGCCGACTCCCGGATGATGTGCAGCACAGGCAGCGGCGCGCGATTGGTGTAGTTGCTGGCATCATCCGGGGCGACACCATCGAAGCAATAATCAGGGTGGAAGCTGGCCAGCTGATAGACGCCATCATAACCCTGAGCTTCAAGCAGGGCGGTGGCGATATCCAGCAGATCCAGATAATCATCAAACTGCTCAACGCCTTGGGGGATGATAAACAAACTGGTGCTGAGCTCGGGATGAGCATCCATATGGCCGCATTCTTCGATAACTGCCATCAGGATTTGCTCAAGCTCTGCGCTTTGCGCGACACAGTAGCGCATATTGCCAGCGTCCAGATCCGGGCGGGCAAAGGGGCAGATGTTGTATTTGACGATAAAACGGCGAACCCAGTTCTCAGTCTGCTGCTGGGCATCAGCCAATGGCGTGGATGCCTGGGGGTGAACCTGGGGTGATTCAATGGTCATGGGATACCTGCTAATAATGGGGCCGGGATCAGTCCGGCAAAATAATCGGGATGATGGACAGCACCAGCAGTGCGGCCATAGCCAGGTTGAAGCGTTGCTGGCGGTGCGGTTTGTCCAGCAGGCGTTTGAGTGAGACTCCCAGTCCCAGCCACAGCAGGGCAGTGGGCACGCCGATACAGAAAAAGACTGCGCTGATGGTCAGTACCTGAGGCGTCAGGGCTTCATTCATACGGGTAAAGGCGCCCATGGCACCTATGGCCATCACCCAGGCTTTGGGGTTGACCCACTGAAAGGCCGCAGCCTGAAAAAAGCCCAGAGGCTTACTGCGTTTACGGGTTTCTATCCGGCTGCTGCTGGCCGCCAGTCGATAAGCCATATACAGCAGATAGGCGATACCCAGTGTCTTGATAGTGGTGTGCATCAGTGGCAGGCGCTGAAACACTTCGCTCAGTCCCAGTCCGACCGCCAGCACCATGGAAGGAAATCCGATACAGATGCCTGAGATCAACGGCAGACTGCGGCGAAAGCCAAAATTCACTCCTGAACTCATCAGCAGTATGTTGTTGGGGCCGGGTGTCACTGCGGTGGAAAACACGAACAGACACAGGGCAAGCAGCAGTTCCATTTAAAATAGTTTCGGGTTGTCAGGTACTTTACGGGAACCTGATTTTACCCAAGTAGGGCGGTTTGTCACTTAAATGCGGCTGAGCTTAACAATTCCGGGTGGCGTAAAAACACATCCAGCCGTTTCTGCTCAGACGGAGTGAACTCACGGGCCAGAAACTCAGTCAGCTGCTGCTCATTGATTTGCCCCTGTGCCAGCTGCTGTTTCAGGGCGATAACCTGATTGACCTGTTGCTGCCAGTGCTGATTGTCCTCGCGGAATTGGTCAAATCGCGTCTGCTGCTCGCTGCTGAGATCAGCGCTGAAACTGCTGCTCACGGCTGAATCAGTAAAGGCCTCGGTGATTGCCAGCGCCTGTTGGCTGGGCAGCAGGATTTGCCGATCCGCTTCCGGCAGGCTGTCCAGTTGCAGCCTTAAGGATTCGGCATCCTGAGCTGTGGGACTGCTCATACGCGCCAGCGCCTGCTCGTCGTAACGATTGGCATCAGCAAACAGCGCCGCAATTTCCTCATCGTTAAAAAAGTCATATTGCAGCCGGTGCGCCTGTCGCAAAAAGGCCAGAGTGTCTTCCCGGGTCAGCAAGCTGCCTACATCAGGTGCCTGTTGTTTGAGCTGCCCCAGCGCCATCAGATAATCACGATAACGGCTGAACAGATCAAACATGCTGGCGCGGTCGGCGGGAGAGAGTTGCAGCGCATCGGCCAGTTGCTCAAGCTCATACTGCAGCCGGGCATCATCCCCCTCGGCGGCGAGGATCAGATCATCGAAGCGCCATTTCAGTTGTTCACTCAGTATCAGTGGCAGATAGCTGGCTGGAGCTGTGCTGACAGTCTGTACCTGCCGGGACTGTGGTTCAGCATGCCCTTCCTGGTTTGCCTGATGCTGCTCCCTTACTGTTTTGGGCGACGCAGTTGAACCTGGCTGGGTTACCGGTACGCTTTGCAGGTAATACACCAGGGTCAGCGTCAGCAGCACGGGTAAGCCTGCCAACGCCAGCCAACGGCTGATGGGCACGGGATGAGGGCTTTTTGCCCTGTCAGTGTTTTTGGCCCTCTCAGTGCTTTTGGCTGGGGTTCTGCCAGATCGGGTTGCACCGGGTTTCAACATCCACTCTTTCCTCTACGCTTTGCTTTGAAAAATCGGCGCCGAATTACAGGCCGTGCTGCGCCAGTCGCTCAGCGTGCTGACGAAACAGGGTTACAGGATTGGTTTCAAACCAGCTGACCAGGCCAAATACCTGATTAACCTCATCCATGTGGTTCATCCGGTAATTATCGCGGATCACCTGGCCCAGGTGGGTACTGCAGCTGGCAACCAGGCCATCGTTGGGCTCGTTGAATACCAGCGCCGTCAAACTCAGGGGGTAGTCAGACAGGTCAAAGCCGTTGGTAAACACGCCTGAGCCTGACCAGGAAAAGTAGGCGACGCCGTTTTGCCACTTACGGCCTGAACCGCAGTAATAGCCGGGCATGCCTTCGGGATATCTTTGATTAAACGCCACTGAGCCGCGGGTAGTCAGCGACTCGGCCATCGCCAGTGCATCCTGTGGCGCGGCGGGATTGCCCGACAGGGTGGCGATGGCACCAGCCAGCCCTTCCATGCCGATGCGCACCAGCCACTCGGTGAAGGAGTCCGGGCGTATCTGGCCGCGCAGGAAGTCGGCAAAGCGGCTGCCCCAGTTAACACCGCCAATCGAGGTGACCGAGGCCACTATTTCGGGACTGACGCTGGCGACATATCTGGCGGTCGGGCCGCCGTGACTGTGGCCTATGATGTTGACCTTACTGGCACCTGAGTGCACCAGCACAGCCTGGATATATTGCCTGAGCTGCTCGCCACGCACTTCGGTGCTGTTGGCCTGTGATACCTGTGCCACATACACTTTGACGCCCATGGCCCGCAGGGTTTGCGGTATCCGGTAGAAGTAGTCCACGCCAAGCAGCGCATCAAAACCATAGATGCCATGTACCAGCACGATGGGGTATTGGGGGGCGGCGGCCTGACTTTGCAGCGGCAGGGCGAGCAGCAGCACCAGGCCTCCCAGCCAGGATGTCAGTCTTGGGTGTCGACGGGAAAACATATTCACAATTCAATCCTCTGTGTAAATGGTAAGGTTTGACCCCAGCGACCGCCGACTGCTGTTGATCTGTGTGCCAACCACATCTAAATGAAAATGTTGTAACGGGCAATGCCCATCAATACAGAGAGTTAAGTCCAAAGCCTGATGCAAGGTGCTGTTTCAAACAGAGGTTTGAATAAATTGCTATTGGCAAAACGTGGTTGCGACAGATTCCAAACTTCAGTGGGTTGCCCCAACATGGTTAGATTGATTTGGAATAATTGACTGGGATATTCGATTAAAGCGTGGTTTTGTGTTGAATGCAGGCGTTTACTGCTGTGCGGGTGCGGGTGCGGGTGCGGGTGCGGGTGCGGGTGCGGGTGCGGTCTGACTCAGGCAACACCTTGTGGCGATGAACTTACGCCACAAGTCTGCCGGCAACATCAAGGCAGGAAAACAGGCAATTAGCCAGCCTTCCTGCGCGTGGGCGGCTCAGTCGTGCTGAACCGTCACTTCATAGGCGGTGTACTTGCGGATATTGATAACGCCGGTATCAAAAATCAGGTACTGACCTTTGATGCCCATCAGGATACCGCCGGCAATCGGATCTTTATCCAGATTGAAGGATTTGACCTTGGTGGGGAAAGTCTCCACCGGGTAGTCGATGGCCTGAGTCTCTGCGCTCAGGGTTTCAATGGCGCTGGCGCCTTCCTGTTGCTGCAGCGTCTCGATACGCTCGTGGATTTGCGGCAGCAGCGCCTTGGCCTGCTCAGCCAAATCCAGGGGTTCGCTGTTGCCTTTGAGCATCGCCTGCCAGTTGGTTTTGTCTTTAATCAGTTTGGCCAGTTCCACTTCCACCATGCCGGACAGACGGCGGTTGGCCACTTTGAATATCGGCAGTCCCTGGGTGGCGCCCTGATCGATCCAGCGGGTCGGGATCTGGGTGTGGCGGGTAATACCTACTTTGATGCCTGAGGTATTGGACAGGTAAACATAGTGGGGCACAAAACAGTGGCTCTCGGCCCACTGCGGCTCGCGGCAGGTCCCCTGTGCAAAATGGCAGGTTTCCGGCTTCATGATGCACATGTCACAGCTGGCCAGCTTTTGCATGCACACATAACAGTGGCCCTGGGAGTAACTTTTTTTGGTCTTTTTACCGCAATTGCAGCAATAGATATTGCCGGAATAGATGAGCGACAGGGATTTGCCGATCAGCGGATTGAGGGACAGCAATTGTTCGCCTACCGGCAATTGATACTGGACCTGCGCATTATCATCAAGATGAGTGCGCATCTTGGAAAGGGTGCCTTGCATTGTGTTCACTCTTGGTTCTTTGGCGATTGCGATCAGCCGTTTTCAGGCTGTCAGTGTGCCGAGTGTACCAGAAACTCCCGGTAATTAAGGATGTTATCTTTTAACCGCTCGGGGCGTGCCCTGCGCGGCAGGGATGGTCACCTGATATTGAAGCACTCAGTTAATCAGTGAGACATGTCAGGGAGGCCCGGCCTCCCGTGTTGTCCTCGCCAGGCGTGTCAGACTTTATCCAGAATCACATCATCCCCGAGTTCATATAGTGCCTGACGCAATGCATCCTCTTGCCGCTTGTCTGCCATCCCAAGCCCAAAACTGGCTTTGAATAACGGCACGCCTGTGTGCCCGGCGGCGTCATACTGGCTGCTGAATTGCTCGATATTAATGCCAAGCTTGTTGATTTTATTTGAGATATCCAGTACTAATCCCGGTCTGTCGTAAGCAACAAACTGGAAGTTGCAGCGGTATTGAGGGGCCGGATGGCTGGAGAGTTTGCAGTGAGTGAGGGTTAACCCCTCGATACACTCAATATTTTCGACCAATTCATCCCATTTCAGTGCGGGAACTTCCACAACCAGCATGGCTGCAAAGACACCGTCGATGTGGCGCATCTCTGAGTCGAGCCAGTTTCCTCCATGACGACTGACGGCGTGAGCCAGTTGTTCAACCAATCCTTGTCTGTCCGGTGCCTGCAACGTAATGAGGTATCGCAGCATAAAGGTACTCCTGTACTGAATTCATGGGCTGTGTAACAAAGCTGTCATATTGGCGTCATATACTTGCGGCCACATCAAGGTTATAACCGTTTCTGGCGGTGGCCGTTACGCCTTATAGGTAACACAGCGTCTGCCACAATCCCAGAAAAAAGCGATATAGAACACGTGTCAGAACATGGACTAATACCAATACACCAGGGGTATTAAATGGAGCAAAGTTTGCCAAGGGCTGCCAATTCCATCTTAAAGGCCGGGCACAGAACCAGTCGCCGGGCCTTCACCGATAAAGCGACCGCCGTGGGGGTAACCCTCGGCGGCATTATGGTATTTGTCGCTTTGCTGCTGATCTTCTTCTACCTGCTGTATGTGGTTAAGCCCATCTTTGATGGCGCCACAGTGACGCCTGTGACTGAAGTCAGCTACCAGCAAACCCGCAGCCCGGCAATGATGGTCGGCAGTGATGAGCAGAATGAAATTCTGTTTCGGGTGGCCAGTTCCGGCATGGTGGAATTTTACCGCGCCATCGATGGTGTGCATCTGGGGGATTTTGCCCCGAGCTTGCCTGAGGGCGTCACAGTCACCAGTGCCGCGGTTGCCTCGGCTGCAGAGCAGAAATATGCGCTGGGCCTGAGCAACGGCGGCGTGCTGCTGGTGCGGGTAGAGTTTGGTGTGACTTATCCGGGCAACGTGCGCTTGATTACACCCAGACTCAAATACCCGGAAGGTGAAAAACCTCTGATGGTGACTGAGGATGGCTTCGCGGTAACCAATCTGGCCTTTGGTTACAGCAGCAATAAAATGACCTTTGCCTACCGTGACAGTGCCGGTGTGTGGATGGTTAACCGCATGAATGGCGAAGAGAATATGCTCACCGAAGAAGTGGAGTGGAGCAGCAATCGCGAGGTTATTCCGGATACCCCAAAAATTGTGCGCCAGCAACTGATGACGCCGGATCAGCGCCAGCTGATGCTGCAAAGTGGCAACAAAATTTTTGTGTACGACATTCGTTATCTGGATGAGCTGCGTCTGCTGCAGGTCATCGATGTTGAAGAGCAGAACACCAAAGTCACCAATGTCAGCCTGCTGGCCGGCGCCAGTTCAATTCTGGTGAGCTATGACAATGGCAGGGTGTCGCAGTATTTCCAGGTTAACAGCGAAAAAGGCCGATTGTACCGTCAGATCCGTGATTTCAGTGCCGGCGGTCCGGTGGCGGGCATTGCCCCTGAGTTTTTCCGCAAGAGCTTTGTGACCATCACCCCCTCAGGAGAGCTGTCGCTGCACTATGCCACCAGTGAGCGGGATCTGTTTGACGAGACCTTCAGCACATTGAAAGATACCCGGGCGCTGGGGTTCAGTCCCCGAGCCAATGCGCTGGTGGTGGACGCCGGCGACAAGCTGCATCTGCTGAAAGTGGAAAATGAGCATCCGGAAGTTTCCTGGAGCGCCCTGTGGCAGAAGGTATGGTATGAAGGCTATCCCGAACCTCAGTACGTCTGGCAGTCCACCTCGGGCTCTGACGATTTTGAAGCCAAGCTGAGTCTGATGCCGCTGGTGTTCGGCACCATGAAAGCAGCGTTTTATGCCATGTTGTTTGCCGTGCCGCTGGCGATTGCCGGTGCAGTGTATACCGCCTATTTCATGTCGCCCAAAGTCCGTGGTTTTGTAAAGCCCACAGTCGAAATTATGGAGGCGCTGCCGACCGTGATCCTCGGCTTCCTCGCCGGTCTGTGGCTGGCACCGCTGGTGGAAGAGCACTTGCCCGGCATGATCCTGCTGCTTATCCTCCTGCCGGTCACCATCCTGGGAACCGGGATACTCTGGCAATTGCTGCCATCGCCGCTGAAAATCAGGCTGCCGGAAGAGTTCAAGGAGCTGTTTCTGGTGCCCATTATCTGTGTGGTGGGCTGGGCGGCTTTTGAGTTCAGTCCGCTGCTGGAGCTGTGGCTGTTTAATGGTGACACCCGCATGTATATCACCAACGAGCTGGGCATCACTTTTGATCAGCGTAATGCGCTGGTGGTTGGCGTCGCCATGGGCTTTGCGGTTATCCCGACTATTTTCTCCATCGCCGAAGACGCGGTGTTTTCCGTGCCCCGTCATCTGTCCAATGGCTCACTGGCGCTGGGCGCAACTCCCTGGCAGACATTGACGCGGGTGGTGCTTTTGACCGCCAGCCCCGGGATTTTCTCGGCGGTGATGATGGGCCTTGGCCGCGCTGTGGGGGAGACCATGATTGTACTGATGGCTACCGGCAATACCCCGATTATGGAGTGGAGCGTGTTTGAAGGCATGCGCACCCTGGCAGCGAATATTGCGGTGGAAATGCCGGAATCGGCCATCGGCAGTACTCACTACCGGGTGCTGTTCCTGGCGGCCTTCGTGCTGTTTGTGTTTACCTTCTTCTTTAACACCCTGGCTGAAGTGGTAAGACAGCGTCTGCGTGAACGCTACAGTTCGCTGTAAGCATTTTCTGTAAGAACTCGAACGAACGAGGTTATCGGAATGGGTAAATGGTTTAAGTCAGGCTCTCCCTGGATTTGGATGACTGGGGGCGCGGTCAGCCTGAGTTTGATTGCCGTATTGGGGTTGTTGTTGCTGATCGCCTGGCGTGGGCTCAGTTACTTCTGGCCTGCGGAGATCTATCAGTGGCAACTGCGTGACAGCAGTGGTGTGGAATCCACGCTGATAGGCCAGATCTATGATCAGGAGCAGGTACCTACGGCGCGCCTGGAGTCAGCCGGCTTTCATTTCAACCCTTATCCGGGCGAATTTGTGACCCGTTATCTGGTAAAAACCGGTAACCGCGAATATGTCGGGCTGGATTTTCGCTGGGTTCTTGCCACCGATATCGTGGAGCAATCCAAACCGGCCGATCTCGCGGTGTTTGAACGCACTAAAAACGGCAATTTCTATGGCTATCCGGTAGCGGTAATAGAGGCGGGCAAACGTCTGGAGACGGGCAATCTGACCCAGACCCTGGCGGAGCATATCGAGCGGGCGGTGTCGCTCAACGCCGACGCCATGACGTTGCAGAAGCAGGATATCGGCGCCATCAACTATCAGCTGGAGCGGCTGCGTCTCAAAGAGCGTCGCTATGAGCTGGACGGCGAGCTGACTGACACCCGCAAAACCGAGCTGCAACTGCAGCGGGATGCGCTCAATGCCGATTATCAGGTGCTGGAGAAAGAGCTGTTTGAACTGCGCGAAGCGGCCGGGCGTGATGCCGTGGTGGTACGGGATATGCGCGGTGAAGAGGTGACGCTGAATCTGTCACAAATCCTGGATGTGACTTACCCCAATGACATGGGGTTAATGGCCAAAATAGGCCATTGGTTCAAGAGTGTCGGTGGCTTCATTATGGATGATCCCCGCGAAGCCAATACCGAGGGTGGGGTGTTCCCGGCGATTTTCGGTACCGTGTTTATGGTGCTCCTGATGGCCATTATTGTGACGCCATTCGGGGTAATTGCTGCCATTTATCTGCATGAGTATGCCAAAAAGGGCCCGGTCACCAAGATGATCCGCATTGCGGTGATCAATCTCGCCGGGGTGCCATCCATTGTCTATGGCGTGTTTGGTCTGGGGTTCTTCGTTTATATGCTGGGGGGCTCGCTGGATCAGCTGTTTTATCCTGAGGCCCTGCCATCACCGACCTTTGGCTCGCCCGGAGTGATCTGGTCAGCCCTGACGCTGGCTATCCTGACGCTGCCGGTAGTGATTGTCTCCACCGAAGAGGGATTGTCGCGTATCCCCAGTGCGGTGCGTCAGGGCAGTCTGGCGCTGGGCGCCACCAAGGCGGAAACCCTGTGGCGCATTGTCATCCCCATGGCCAGCCCGGCGATTATGACCGGCCTTATTCTGGCGGTGGCCCGTGCGGCCGGTGAAGTGGCACCTTTGATGCTGGTCGGGGTGGTTAAACTGGCGCCTACCTTGCCCATCGACATGAATTTCCCCTTTGTGCATCTGGAGCGCAAGTTCATGCACCTGGGGTTCCATATCTATGATGTGGGTTTTCAAAGTCCCAATGTGGAAGCGGCGCGACCTTTGGTATATGCGACCTCGTTTTTGCTGGTGACTGTGATTGTGACGCTGAACCTGACGGCCATCAGCGTGCGTAATCATCTGCGCGAGAAATTCCGCGCCCTTGAACATTAATCCGTAGCCGTATTATCAAGTGATGGTAGAGCAAATGATTTCAATAGATACCCAAGCTATCAAAGCGGACAGACAGGATCTGGCAACACTGAGCGAAGCCCAGACCGCGCTGGAGATCCGTAATCTGGATTTGAAATACGGTGACAAGCAGGCGCTGTTTAATGTGTCGATGAAGATCCCGCGTAATCAGGTGACCGCGTTCATCGGTCCGTCCGGTTGCGGTAAATCGACCTTGCTGCGCTGTATCAACCGTATGAATGATTTGGTGGATCACTGTCATATCAGCGGTGAGATCCTGCTGCACGGCCAGAATATCTACGACAGAAGCGTGGATGTGGCGGCACTGCGTCGCAACGTGGGTATGGTGTTTCAGCGCCCCAACCCGTTTCCCAAATCGATTTATGAGAATGTGGTTTACGGCCTGCGACTGCAGGGCATCAACAACCGCCGCGAGCTGGATGAAGCCTGTGAGCGTTCACTGCGCGGCGCGGCCATCTGGGACGAAGTGAAAGACCGACTGCACGATAACGCCTTCGGCCTGTCCGGTGGTCAGCAGCAGCGTCTGGTGATCGCCCGGGCAATCGCCATTGAGCCGGAAGTCCTGCTGCTCGATGAACCCACTTCAGCGCTGGACCCTATTTCCACCCTGACTATTGAAGAGCTTATTTCTGAGTTGAAAGCCAAATATACCGTGGTGATCGTGACTCACAATATGCAGCAGGCGGCGCGGGTGTCGGATCAGACTGCCTTTATGTACATGGGTGAGCTGGTGGAATATGCCGATACCAATACCATATTTACCACGCCGAAAAAGCGCCGGACTGAGGACTACATCACAGGTCGTTACGGCTAAGGTTGGCCGCAGGCCGGTGAAAGGACAGGGATGGCTGGTGGTAGCGGGCTGTCTGGAGTAGAGTGAGCAAAAGGTTTGAATGTCGATGGAAAACATGAATCCGAACAAACATATATCTGGCCAGTTTAATGCTGAACTGGAAGATATCCGCAACCGTGTGCTGGCCATGGGCGGGTTGGTGGAAAGCCAGCTGGAGCAGGCGCTGGATGCGCTCGGCAGTCTGGATGCCGAGCTGGCGCAGAAAGTGATTTCCGGCGATCACAAAGTCAATGGCATGGAAGTGTCCATCGATGAGGAGTGCACCCGCATCATCGCCAAGCGACAGCCCGCCGCCAGCGATTTGCGCCTTATCATCACTATCACCAAAAGCATTACCGATCTGGAGCGCATCGGTGATGCCTGTGTGCGTATCGCCAAGGCGGCAGTGGAAAAGCGCGGTAACAATCAGCGCCCCCTGCTGGTCAGTATTGAAAACATGGGACGGCACGCCACCCGCACCCTGCACAGCACGCTGGACGCACTGGCTCGGATGGACGCCGAAGCAGCGCTGGAGCTGCACAAACAGGATGCCCGGCTGGATAAAGAGTACGAAGGTATTATCCGTCAGCTGATGACCTATATGATGGAAGATCCCCGCTCTATCCCGGAAGTGCTGGATGTATTGTGGGCCGCCCGTGCCGTTGAACGGGTAGGGGATCGCTGTAAAAACATCTGTGAGTACGTCATCTATTACGTCAAAGGCAAGGATGTCCGCCATACCTCCTATGAGGATATGGAAAAGGACCTGCGTCAGGAGTAATGACGATTTTCCCTTTATCCCCATGTGGCCTTCGGTCCTTCTGACTTAGTGCCACTCCTCCGGATTGATGGGCAGAGATTACCGCAAACCACAGGGCCTGATTGGCCCTTGTTTTTGCCGGTGGTACAGCCAGGTTGTGCGCTGATAACCTAAGGAAGGTGCGCACAAGTCCTCGCGGCACTCTGGCTTATGAGCAGAAGCGAGTTCGAGGTATTTAGATAAAGGAAGGCTGGTTGCCTTTCAAAGCTGAATACCAAAGAAATCGTGATTGCTCGAAAGCCCCGTAGGGCGAGGCTGACAGCTCTATCTGCTTTGTTGCAGTTTTCGGTAAGGATGAGGGCCATTAACTTCAAACTGCGCCGCGCATCTAGAAGCTGTCAGCACTCGCAGAGCACGCACTGGACTTATTCGCACCTTCCCTAAATCCCCATCACCGTTTAATCCTGCAGGGTGAGATCTGTCACACTTTTTTGTGGCGTCCGCTCTGTTAGAATGATTCACTTTCTTTTCACTCTGGAGCAGATCCCCAACAGACATTCTGCCGTTAAATTCAGGATAACGGATGCATATCAAATCAAGTTTTAAATCAAGTATTAATCCCCCGGTGTTTTTCCCATCGGTCATTCTTATCGCCTTGCTGGTTGTTATCGGTGCCGTGTGGCCGCAGCAAGCCCAGCAAATTTTCAAATCAGTACAGAGCTGGATGGAGCTCAAGGCCGGTTGGCTGTACATTCTGGGCGTCGCCATCTTCATGTTGTTTGTGTTGTTTGTGATGGTCAGCCGCTTTGGTGACATCAAACTTGGGCCGGATCATGCCCAGCCCGATTACAGTTACAAAAGCTGGATTGCCATGCTGTTTTCCGCCGGCATGGGCATAGGTCTAATGTTTTTTGGTGTGGCAGAGCCAGTAATGCATTTTCTTGCGCCACCGGATGCCACACCACAAAGCATTGAAGCGGCCAAAGAGGCGATGAAAATCACCTTCTTTCACTGGGGAATTCACGCCTGGGCCATCTATGCCGTGGTGGCCCTGAGTCTGGCCTATTTTGCCTATCGCCATAAGCTGCCTTTGCTGCCACGCAGCGCCCTGTATCCGCTGATCGGCAATCGTATTTACGGGCCAATTGGTCATGCGGTGGATACTTTTGCAGTGCTCGGCACCATGTTTGGTGTGTCCACATCGCTGGGATTTGGCGTGCTGCAGGTCAATTCCGGCCTCAATTATCTGCTGGGGTTGCCGGTCAGCCCCGAGGTGCAGGTGGCGCTTATCGCCGGTATTACGCTGATCGCCACATTGTCGGTTTTTTCCGGACTGGACAAAGGGGTGAAGCGCCTGAGCGAGCTTAACCTTATCCTGGCATTCCTGCTGCTGGCGGTGGTGCTGATTGTCGGTCCGACCGTGTCTCTGCTGCAGGCCTTTGTGCAAAATACCGGTTCGTATCTGAGCGATATTGTCGGCAAAACCTTTAACCTCTATGCCTATGAGCAGAAGAACGACTGGATTGGCGGCTGGACTTTGCTGTACTGGGGCTGGTGGATCTCCTGGTCGCCTTTTGTCGGCACCTTTATCGCCCGGGTCAGCCGTGGTCGCACTATCCGTGAGTTTCTGGTGGGCATGTTGTTTGTGCCGTCCGGTTTTACCTTCCTGTGGATGACGGTATTTGGCAACTCGGCCATTGATGCCATTATGCATCACGGCGCAACTTATCTGGCCGATGCGGTCAATACCGATGTGTCAGTGGCACTGTTCAAGTTCTTTGAGCACCTGCCCATGTCGACACTGCTGTCGGTGATTGCGGTTTGCCTGGTGGTGACCTTTTTTGTCACGTCTTCGGACTCCGGCTCGCTGGTGATCGATAACCTGACCTCTGGCGGTGACAGTGATGCGCCGGTGTGGCAGCGGGTATTCTGGGCGCTGACCCAGGGCGTCGTGGCATCGGTACTGCTGCTCGCCGGTGGCTTGCAGGCGCTGCAAACTGCGGCCATTGCCAGCGCCCTGCCATTTTTGCTGGTGATGCTGCTGATCTGTTTTGGGTTGTTTAAAGCGCTGCAGGATGACTGGCTGAAGATCAGCAGTGTGCAGTCACATACCACCAGTGTGCAATATGCCAAGACCAGTATTCCCTGGCAGGAGCGGATTGACGTGCTGGTGTCTCATCCCAGCAAAGAGGAAGCCCACTGGTTTTTGGACAATGTTGCGACGCCGGCACTGTCAAAGGTATGCCAGGAATTCATGTCTAAAGGTATACTGGCGGACCTGAGGTATCTTGATGGCCGGGTGCGTCTGGTGATTGAGAACGCAGGTTATCCTGACTTCGTTTATGGCTTGCGGATGCGGGCGTTTACCCTGCCGAACGGACCGGATGAAGAGGATGGATGTTATTACCGGGTCGAGGTGTTTCTGGAACACGGCGGCCAGCATTATGATGTGATGGGCTATACCGAAGAGCAAATCATTGCCGATGTAGTGACTCAGTACGAGAAACATCTGCATTATCTGCACCTGTCGTTGTCTGAGCCTATCGATGAATAACCGGCAGTTTTGCCACAAGTCGGAAGTTAACATGAGCAATCAAGGTCAAAGCAAACTGGACCGGGTACTGGAGCAGGCCAGAGAGTACAAGGCGCAGCGGGAAAAAGGTTATCGTGAGCAGGCGCTGAAGATGTATCCCTGGATTTGCGGTCGCTGTACCCGTGAGTTCACCCATAAAAATCTCAGTGAACTCACGGTCCACCACAGGGATCATAATCATGACAATAACCCGTCAGATGGTTCCAACTGGGAATTGCTGTGTCTGTATTGTCATGATAATGAGCACTCCCGATATGAAGAGTTGGTGCAATATGGTCACACCAGTGAGAGCAAACAGCAGGCGGCGACTTACAATCCTTTCGCAGATCTCAAAGCTATGCTGAAAAAATAATCATTTTTCTTGATTAATCTTAATGTTAGCGCGGACTTCAGGTCCGCGTTTTATTTGCAAACAACGCCAATACAGGGGCTGGCGTGAAGATGTATGTTAAACATCAATTCACTTCATTCAACGCTTTGACCTTGTTATTGTGCTGAGCTAATGTCTTTATTCGGCGCCTGTACCTTATCTTTGTCAAAGGGTATTACTCCAGTCTGTGCCGTGTTTATCTCACTTACTAAAATAAGGCGGAATGAATGAATACTGCCAATTCTGCGGTGACTCAGACCAAGTCTTTTATGACTGTCTCCCTCATCGAACTCTGGGAGCGCTTTGGCTATTACGGCATGCAGGCGCTCATTGTTTACTTTATGGTTCAGCGTCTCGGATTTGAGGACAGTCGCGCCAATCTGGTGTGGAGTGCCTGCGCGGCGCTGATCTATGTGTCTCCGGCCATCGGTGGCTGGGTGGGTGACAAGGTGCTGGGCACCAAGCGCACCATGCTGCTGGGTGCCGGGGTACTGGCGCTGGGTTACGCATTGATGACGGTGCCGACCGAAAACACCATGTTCCTGTTTATGGCACTTGGCGTCATTGTGGTGGGTAATGGTCTGTTCAAGCCCAATGCCGGTAACCTGGTACGCAAAATCTATGACGGCGAAGATGCCAAGCTCGACAGTGCTTTCACCATTTACTATATGGCGGTGAACGTAGGTTCGACCTTCTCCATGTTGCTGACTCCCTGGATCAAAGACTATGTGAACGCCAACTACGGCGATCAGTTCGGCTGGCATGCGGCCTTTGCCGTGTGTTTCATCGGTCTGCTGGTGGGTATGGCCAACTATGCCATGATGCGTTTCACTCTTAATGCCTACGGCTCTGAGCCGGATCTGCATCCGGTCAACAAGAAAAAGCTGCTGATGGTACTGGGCGCATCTGTGCTGGTGGTGCTCATGTCAGCGGTGATTCTGGAGTCAGAACTGATTGCCCGGCTGTTTGTGTATACCGCCGGTGTGGTGGTGCTGGGTATCTTTGTGCACCTGATCCGCGGCAGTGAGCAGAGCGAGCGTGCCGGATTGATTGCGGCGCTTATTCTGACTGTGCAAACCGTGTTCTTCTTCATCTTCTATCAGCAGATGTCCACCTCGCTGGCACTGTTTGCGCTGCGTAACGTGGACTGGAACTTCACTGTGTTCGGCGCGCATTTGTGGACCTGGTCTCCTGCACAGTTCCAGGCACTCAATCCAATCTGGATTATGGTGCTCAGCCCAATCCTGGCCTGGGTATATGCCACTGCCGGTCGCAACAACAAAGATATCTCCATCGCAGCGAAATTTGCGCTGGGCTTTGCGGTGGTGGCAGCCGGATTCTTTATCTATGGCTTTGCCGGCAGCTTCGCGGTGGATGGCAAGACCTCATCCTGGGTGATGATCGCCGGATACGGTGCCTACTCACTGGGTGAACTGCTGGTCAGTGGTCTGGGTCTGGCGATGATCGCCCGTTATGTTCCTGCCAGAATGGGCGGCTTTATGATGGGGGCGTATTTTGTGGCATCCGGTATTTCCCAGTATCTGGGCGGTGTGGTGGCTAACTTCGCCAGTGTGCCGGAGGGGCTGACCAATCCATTGGAAACCCTGCCGATTTATACCAATCTGTTCACCAAGCTGGGCGTGGCCGCACTGGGTTGTACCTTGCTGGCACTGGCGGTACTGCCATTGATGCGCAAACTCACCGCGACTCATCAGGCCCACGCCGCGGCCAAGGGTGAGGATGTGATTGAACAGCTGTAATTCGCCGGATTGTCATTCGAGAATGCCGTAACAGTAAAAAGCCCTGCATTGCAGGGCTTTTTGTATTTATCGGGCTGAAAAAAGTATTTTTTCATGGTGCAGCGCTTTGGCAGGCCTGATGCCGGGCAAGGTTTTTTGGCCGGTTCCGGGCACTTTTAGTGCCTGGCTTATGATTTCAGCTTTCGCTCGATGCTCAGCCACTGCTCACGGCCGATCGGTTTGGCACAGGCGCTGGCCTCTGAGTCTTGCAGAATATGTGCCTTGCGTGCCGGCAGCTGTTGGAGAATGGCAAGTCGCTGCTGATCATCGGCCGCCGACCAGCTGACGATTTCGTCAATGTGGCGGCAACAGCCGATGCAGTAGTCCTGCTCATTGAGTTTGCATCTGGCAACACAGGGGGAGGGGACCCGCATACTCTGGCTTCCTTGTGTGATCGACAATCGCTTGTGATAGTTGGGCGCTATTGGATTGCGAGCTTGTTTGGGCTGTGAGCTGACTCACTCTTTTTCTGTATGCCCGGCTGCAAAAGTCGGCATAATGCTAAAATCTCCGGTTCTTTGCAATTGTCTGTGTAGGTGGAGTATCCATGCGTAATTTATCCTCCTGGGGTCTGGTGCTGTGTTTGTCATTGCTGACCTCTGGTTGTTCCCTGCTTGAGGTCAAACTGGAAAGCGGCATCGAGCCCTTGCCGCAGGAGCAGCTGAGTATGCGGGTATTTACCCGGGAATATGCCAGCACCTTTTTTGCCGGGGTGGAGCAAAGCGCCGATGTAATGCTGCAATCTGATGATTTGCTGACCAGGTCCAACGCCCTGATGTGGAAAATCAATGCCGAGCAGACCCTGGGACAGACCATTTTTCAGGTATCTCCGGTGGCGGCCATGATAGACACCTGGGCTTTCACTGCGCAGATGGCGCAGTTTTTTGAAAGCGGTAATGGCAAGGCGCTGTTCGGTGAGCAGACCGCGCTGGCGGCCAAAACCAGTCAGCAATTGCTGGCGGATTATGAGCGCCGCATGCAGGGGCTGATGAGCAAGTCTGACTTTGCCAGCAATCAGCAATTTATCCGCGAATATGCCGCTGCTCACCCGCTGTTTGATATTACGTTCCCGCGGGTGTCTGCCTTCAATGACTGGCTGACCTTCCGCAACATTGGCGAGTTTGATGCGGTGACCACCTTTGGCAGCGTGCCTGAGGTGATGAGCGACATGTCTGACCGCATGGCCATGCTGGCCGGGCAAACCCCGAAAATTCTGGGCTGGAAAGCTGAGCTGTTTGCGCTGCATTCCAATATCAACTCAGCGGAAGTACAGCAAACGCTCAAAGATATCAGTGAAACATCGGCCAAATTCCAGAAGCTGATGGCCCAAAGCCCGCAGATGATGTCTGAGCTGGCGGTGGATTTGCGCCGTGAGCTGACGCCACTGCTGACTCAGCTGGATGCCAGCGCCGAGCGGAATCTGGCGCAACTGTCGGTTGAGCGTCAGGCACTGGAAAAGATGGTGGAGCGTGAACGTATTGCGCTGGAGCAGATGGTGGACAGAGAGCGCCAGGCGGTGGCCAAAGAGGCCGATGCCCTGGTGCAGCGCACGGTGGCCCAGGTATTTGCAGAGATCACCGGTGTGATTAAAAGCCTGATCCTCTACATAGTGCTGTTCCTGCTGGTGGTGTTCTTCGCCCCTTTGGGACTGGGGGTGTGGTTGGGTAAGCGCATTGGTCTCAAGCAAGCGGGTAAGGCGCAACAATAATCACCTTGCCTGCCCCTGTTGCGACGTTGGAATATGGGCGTTTTGCACAGCAAAATGCCCTTTTTTATTATTGATTACCGGAAGCGAAAATCTGTGCTGTCTGCCAAGGCCTATTCACACTACACCCATTCTCAACTGCTGCTGCGCCTTGCCGGAGTGCTCAGCGAGCTCAGTCCTTTGTGGCGCCTTCGCACCTTTGATTGCCAGACGCTCATCTGGCAACAGAAGTTTCCACACCTTGCCAGCTGTGTCACGGCGCTGGCCGCCGATGAACTGGACGCCATAGACACAGACACCAGCAGATTACTGGCGACTTTGCTGCCGCCGCTGCACCGGGACCTGGCCGCACAGGGCTGGGATGCTGCCCAGCTGGATGAGTTGCAAAGCCTGCTGGCTATCTGCCTGCCTGATGGCGAAAGCCCGCGTCCGCTGGCGCTGTCCGAGGCGGAGTTGCCCCATTTCAGTGCCCATATCAAGGGCCGTAAATGGCAGCAGATCGCGGCCTTTGTCGGCTCGTTGCCAGTGGTCGCGGATGAGCGTGCTCGCTCAATGCAAAGCACGGCTGGGCAGCGCGATGAACCGGCTGCATTGCTGGAATGGTGCGCCGGTAAAGGCCATCTGGGCAGGCTTATCAGCAAAACCTCCGGGCAACCGGTGATCAGTCTGGAGTGGCAACAGCCACTGTGCGATGCCGGTGAACAGTTTGCCCGGCACTGGCAATTGCCCCAGCGTTTTATCTGCGCAGATGCGTTCAATGTTCCCGGCAGTGTGTTTGGGGGGATAGCGCAGGCCGTGGCACTGCACGCCTGTGGCGATCTGCATGTCACCCTGCTCAAACAGGGGACCGCAGCCGGGATCCCGGCTATCAGTATTTCGCCCTGTTGTTATCATCTGATCCGGGATACCCATTATCAGTTTTTGTCGGCCAGCGGACGGCAAACCGGGCTTGAGGTTACTCGCCATCAGCTGCAGCTGCCGCTGCAGCACAGCGTTATTGCTTCAGCCAGTGCCCGGGCTTTGCGCCAGAAAGAGCTGGCGTGGCGACTGGGCTTTGACAGCCTGCAGCGTCAGGTAAGGGGCGAGGACGCTTACCTGCCATTGCCCACCTTACGTCAGTCGCAGCTCAGCGGTGATTTTATGGAGTTTGTGCATTGGGGAGCCCGCGCTAAAGGGTTGGATTTGCCCGGTGAGCTGGATATTGCCGCTTTTGAAACCATAGGCTGGCAGCGAATAAGCCTGGTACGGCGACTGGATCTGGCGGCCCATTTGCTGCGTGCGCCGATGGAGCATCTGTTGCTGCTCGATCGGGTGTGTTTCCTGGAAGAACAGGGCTATCAGGTGACACTGCAGTCCTTTTGTCCTGCGTCGGTGACACCGCGAAATGCCCTTATCAGTGCGGCTAAAAATCCGCTCAAATATTGAATTTACGACGTTTTCTTGCTCAAATGTGACCCAGTTAACAATAAGTGCGCAATTGGATTGCCGCCGGAGACACTGGGTCCATGAATTATTCCCGGGTATTTGTCAGTGGGTTGGGATATGAGTTGGCCCCTGACATTATCAGCAGTACGCAATTGGAGCAGAGATTGCTCCCCCTTTACGAAAAGTTTCGTATTCCCCAGGGCCAGTTGGCGGCCCTGACCGGTATCAAAGAGAGACGTTGGTGGCCTGCCGGCTTCAGGGTTGCCGATGGTGCGGTCAGCGCCGCGCGCAAGGCGCTGACCGCATCCGGCGTTGCCCTGAATGATATCGGTGCACTCATCTATACCGGGGTATGCCGCGAGCAACATGAGCCCGCGACGGCTTGCCGGGTCGCTTCGCAGCTTGGTACTTCCTCTCACACCGTGATTTATGACATCAGCAATGCCTGTCTGGGGATCCTGTCCGGCATGCTCGATGTGGCCAATCGCATCGAGCTTGGGCAGATCCGCGCCGGTATGGTGGTGGCCTGTGAGTCGGCCCGGGAGATAGTGGACGCCAGCATCAATCGATTATTGCAAACCCCTTCCATGCAGGGATTTGCCGGCTCTCTGGCGACCCTGACCGGCGGCTCGGGCGCCGTGGCGGTGGTGCTCAGTGATGCGCAGCTGGCGCCTGCTGATGCTCACCGGCTGCGCGGCGCCACTGTACTCAGTGCGCCTGCACACCATGGTCTGTGTCATTGGGGCATGACACCAGTCGGCGATGAACTGTTCCGTGATGAGATGCGCACCGATGCGGTATCTTTGCTCAAACACGGAGTGGCGCTGGCGCAGGAAACCTGGCAGCAATTTTTGCAGCAGCAGGGCTGGCAGGCCGGTGAGTTGGACAAAGTAGTGTGCCATCAGGTGGGGGAGGCCAATCGCCGCCAGGTGCTGAGCGCCCTGGAAATCGCCCCGGAGCGTGAATACCCCACCTTCGGCTGGCTTGGCAACATGGGCAGTGTGTCACTGCCGGCCAGTGCTGCCATCGCCGCGGAACAGGGCTTTTTGTTGCCCGGTGATAAGGTGGGCTGGCTGGGGATTGGCAGCGGTCTTAACTGTATGATGCTGGCACTGGAGTGGTAATGGACATCGCAACATCAGCTATCGCGCCAGATCTCAAACTGGCCGAATATCCTTTTGAATCCAAATACTTTTATACCGGTGGACACAGGCTGCACTATCTGGATGAAGGTCAGGGCGAGAGCGTGGTGATGGTGCACGGCAACCCAAGCTGGAGTTATTACTACCGCAATCTGGTGTCAGAGCTGTCACCGTTTTTCCGCTGTATTGCGCCGGATCATATCGGCTGCGGCCTGTCTGACAAACCGGATGATCAGCATTATGACTATCATCTGGCGCAGCGGATTGATGATCTGGATGCACTGCTGAGCCATCTTGGCATCACCGAGCGGATCACACTGGTGCTGCATGACTGGGGCGGTATGATAGGCATGGGATACGCCGCCCGATACCCACAGCGAATTAAGCGGCTGGTGCTGCTCAATACGGCAGCATTTCATCTGCCGGCCACCAAACCGTTGCCGCTGGCGCTGAAAATTTGCCGCAGTTGGCCGGGGGCCCTGCTCATCCGGGGACTGAATGCATTTTCATCGGTAGCCTCGTTCGTGGGCGTAAAACGCCATTCCATGTCTGCCAATGTGCGACGCAGTTATGTTGCTCCCTATAACTCCTGGAAAAATCGCATCGCCACCCTGAGGTTTGTGCAGGATATTCCCCTCAAGCCCACAGACAGGGGCTATGACCTGGTGTCGGCGATTGAAGAGAGTTTGTGCCAATTTGAGCATACGCCGACGCTGGTGTGCTGGGGACTGAAGGACTTTGTGTTTGACCGGCACTTCCTCAAGGGCTGGAAACACCGCCTGCCTCATGCCAGATACCGGGAATTTTCAGACTGTGGTCATTACATTCTGGAAGATGCCAGCGATGAGGTCATCGCTGCTATCCGTGGTTTTTTAAGTCAGCCGACCAAGGCAGGTAAGAAGGCCGGAGAGACTGCGGCATGACGCTGGAAGCGCAGGCATGATGCCGGTAGAAAGTGAGCACAGCCTTAATCTGTGCCGACATTTGCAGCAGGCAGCACTGGCGCGGCCGACGGATCTGGCCGTTGCCCGTCAGCACCGTGATGGCCGTTTCGAAGAACTGACACTGGCGCAGCTGGATAAACTGAGCGATCGCATTGCGCTGGCGCTTGAAATGCACGGCATAGTCGCCGGGATGAAAGCCGTGCTGATGGTGACCCCCGGACCTGAGTTTTTTGCGCTGACCTTTGCCCTGTTCAAAGCCGGGATTATTCCGGTGATGGCGGATCCGGGGATGGGGACCGCCAATCTTAAAGCCTGTCTGGACAAGGCGGCCCCGGATGCCTTTATCGGCATTCCTAGGGCGCAATTGGCCAGGCGATTGCTGGGCTGGGGCAAGGCAACCATTCGCCGGTCTGTCACCGTCAATGGCGCTGGACTTTGGGGGGGGCGCGCTTTGGACCAGTTGCTGAAACGGATCCCCGATGACGGGCACTACTGTGCCAGAGTGCAACCAGCCGATGCGCTGTGCGCCATTTTATTTACCAGTGGCTCAACCGGTGAGCCCAAGGGCGTATGTTACAGCCATGGCATGTTTGAGGCGCAGATCCGCGTGCTGCGTGAAGACTATGGCATTACCCCCGGCGAGGCCGATCTGGCAACTTTTCCGCTGTTCGCACTGTTTGGTCCGGCACTGGGCATGACCTCGGTGATCCCGGATATGGACGCTTCCCGTCCGATCAAGGCCGATCCCGGCAAGCTGCTGAATGCCGTCGAGCGCTATCAGTGCAGTAATCTGTTTCTGAATCCGGCGCTGCTGGCCAAATTCGCAGCCTATTCGCAATCCCCTGAGCAGCTGGTGCGGGTGCGAAGGCAGCTGTGCAGCGTCAGGCGGGTGATCTCCGCCGGCGCGCCTGCCGATGTCAACCAAATTGCCCGTTTTTGTCGCCTGCTCCCGCCGGGCGTGCAGGTGTTCAACTCCTATGGTGCCACTGAAGCCCTGCCGGTGAGCAGGCTGGGATCTGATGAGCTGCTGACCACAGCCGCGCAAACCGATGCCGGCGCCGGTATCTGTGTGGGTAATGCGGTGGGAGTGGATATTCGTATCGCGCCCATTACTCAGGGGCAGGTGCAGCAAGCCAGTCAATTAAGAGATGCCGCGCCGGGCGAAATAGGCGAAATTCTGGTGCGGGGGCCGGTGGTCAGCCCTGCCTATTATGACAACCCTGCGGCTACCGCCCGTGCCAAAGTGGCTGACGGTAAGGGGTTTTGGCACCGTATGGGCGATGTTGGTTATCTGGATGATGCCGGGCGGCTGTGGATGTGTGGTCGGCTTGGTCACAGGGTTGAGGGCGCAGGTAAGGTCTGGTTCACTCTGCCCTGTGAGCGGATACTCAACACCCATCCCGGGGTGAGGCGCACCGCACTGGTCGGGGTGGATTCAGGCGCAGGTGTGCAGCCGGTTATCTGCGTGGAGTTGCAGCCCGGGGCTGACAGACCGGCGGTGTTTCGTGAGCTTGCAACCCTCGCTGAATCGCATGAGCAAACCCGTGGCCTGACGCATTTTATTGTTCATCCCGGTTTTCCCATGGATGTCAGGCACAATGCAAAAATTTTCCGGGAGAAACTGGCGCTATGGACGCAAAAACGAGGCAAGTGGGTATGGCGCAGTTAACCCTGGATCCCCGTGAACAGGCGGTGCTGGAGCTGATAGCACGCAAGGTCAGCCGGGTATTGGTCACCGGCGGTGGCGGCTTTCTGGGACAGGCGATTTGTACCCGCTTAAGGGCCGCGGGCATCGGGGTGGTCAGTATCGCCCGCAATCGTTATCCGGCGCTGGATGATATGGGGGTAACCCAGATCCAGGCCAGTCTGACCGACATGCCGGCGCTGCTTAGGGCCTGCGAAGGATGTCAGCTGGTGTTTCATGTCGCCGCCAGGGCCGGAGTGTGGGGAGCGGCCCAGAGCTATCTGGATGCCAATGTGGATGGCACTGCCAATGTGATTGCGGCCTGTCAGCGGCAGGGGATTGCCTCGCTGGTGTATACCAGCACGCCCAGTGTGACCTTTGATGGCCGGGATGAAGAGGGGATAGACGAGACCGCTCCTTATGCCCGTCGCTTTCTTAACGCCTATGGTCGCAGCAAGTCGCTGGCGGAGAGAATGCTGCTGGCCTCTCAGGGCGTACAGGTGGCTGACAATCAGCGGCTGAATGTGGTCGCGCTGCGACCCCATCTTATCTGGGGGCCTGGCGATCCGCATCTGGTTCCCCGGGTGCTGGAGCGAGGCCGTCGGGGGCGACTTCGACTGGTGGGCAGGACAGATAAACTGGTGGATACCACTTATATTGATAACGCCGCCTGGGCGCATCTGCTGGCGGCCAAAACCCTGCTGATATCTCCGCAAAAAGCGGCGGGCAAGGCTTACTTTCTGGCCAACGATGAGCCCATCACCATGGCGCAGATGCTCAATCGTATTCTGGCCTGTGAGGCGTTGCCGCCCGTTGAAAAGCGGCTCAGCCGTCAACTTGCGTTTGCCCTGGGAGCGGTGCTGGAGTGGGGATATGGTTTGTTTGGGATCGCCGCTGAGCCTCCCATGACACGTTTCGTCGCCCGTCAGCTCAGTTGCAGTCACTTTTATGATTTGACGGCCATCAAACGGGATTTGGAATATGTGCCTTTGGTGAATATTGATGAAGGCATGATCCAGCTCAAGAATTGGCTTAAAAAATAACCCAAAACCTGTTATCCATATGTTGTTACAAATGCTTTACATGTGGTAACTTCTTACGCCGTGAATAGGGAAATGCTCACATGCTGTTCCACTCATGGATACCCGTTTGCCATTGCCTGCCAATACCGGGCTTGGGTATCAGTCAGTTAAATCAGCAGCCTAAACGGACTAAAAAGTTGCACAGTGAGTGCAGAGAACAAAGGAGCAGGTATGAGATTGAGATGGGTTGCGGGTTTTGTGGTTGTCAGCAGCGTGATGCTGACAACGCTGAGCATTATCCGCAATGAAACCGGGAATGTGGATCCCGGTTATTACTCCCTGTCCGCTGAAGTTGCCCGTTTTTCGGATAAGCCGGACCCGGTAACCGTGATGAACAACGACCAACAAAACACAGATACGCTGCTACTGGCTACAAAGGTTGCTGCCGGGTCAGCGCGTTGATTGGTTTCGTGATAAGAGATTCAGTTAAGCGCCCCGGTTGGGGCGCTTTTTTTATGGAGCAAGATATGCCAGCTAAAGCTTGTCAGATACGCCGCAGTGAAGTTGCGGATATTGCCGGGATCCGCGAGATTTACGCTCAGCCCTCCTGTTATGCCGCAACCCTGCAACTGCCTTTTCCCTCACAACTGCAGTGGGAGCAGAAACTGGGACAGGTCACCCCTGGATTTTACAGTCTGGTGGCAGAGCGAGATGGCCGTATTCTGGGGCAAGTTGGCATGATGGTACATGACAATCCGAGGCGCAGGCATGTTGCCAATCTCGGGCTGGCTGTGTGTGAATCTGTCCGTGGTCAGGGGATTGGCCGTGCGTTGATGCAGGCGGCCATGGAACTGGCCTTTAACTGGTTGGCGGTGCGGCGCATTGAAATAGAAGTGTATACCGACAATCAGGCAGCCATTGCCTTGTACCGATCGCTGGGATTTGAGCCTGAGGGCACCGCCAGAGGCTATGCCTTTCGCGCCGGTGAGTATGTGGATGTGCTGTTGCTGGCCTTTCTCAGACAATGACGGCGTGGGCGGATTAACAATAACTTATATTCCCAATACCGGAATTGGTTATACTGACGGCTGTTAATTTGTTGGAGAAATACTTGTCTGTTCAAACTGATATGAAAGACGAGTGGGTGCAATATCTGCTGCTGCCCAGTCTGGTTTTCGCCCTGGTGATGGGATTGCTCGAATGGAGTCAGGGAGATTTGCTGCTGGCCGATGGGTTATACCGGCTGCAATCGGCTACCGATGGCTGGCCGCTCAGAGACAGTTTCTGGGCCAAAACAGTAATGCACAAGGGCGGCCATGATTTTGTGGTGATACTGGCTGTGGGCTTACTGATCACCTGTGGTCTGAGTGTTAAACGCGAGTCTCTGAAGGAGATTCGCCCCGGGCTTATCTATCTGCTGAGCTGTTTTGTGCTGACGGTATTGATTGTGGGCGCGCTCAAGGCGGTGACTCATGTCAATTGTCCCTGGGATTTGCTGCGTTATGGTGGCAGTGAGCCTTATATTCCAACCTTTGAGTCATTGCCCGATGGCGTAAAGCCCGGCCGGTGTTTCCCTGGGGGGCATGCTGCCGGGGGCTATGGCTGGGTGGCACTGTTTTTCTTTGCCAAGGTCTACCGTCCCGGGCTTCGCTGGTGGGGGTTGGCCGGGGCCTTGCTGCTTGGCGTCAGTTTTGATGTGGCGCAGCAGCTGCGCGGTGCCCACTTTGTCAGCCACGGACTGTGGAGTTTGATGATCGCCTGGTGGGTGGCGTCCCTTGGTTATCTGCTGTGGTTCAGGCGTTATTTACAGCCAGGCTTAGATGTACCAGATAACCACTGACTTTTACTTCAATGCTGGGGAAGAGCCATCAACAGCTGAAAATGAGTCAGTTATAAAAAACGGGAGCCAATGGCTCCCGTTGTGTTTATCCGGACTGATATCTGCTTACAGACTGATGAAGATACCCGCCAGCGCAGCGCTCATTAGGTTGGCCAGAGTGGCCGCCAGCACTGCGCGCAGACCAAGGGATGCAATCTCACTGCGACGCTCAGGCACCAGCGCGCCAATTGAACCAATTTGCACCGCAATCGAGCCCAGATTGGCAAAGCCACACAGAGCGAAGGTAATAATGACCTGACTGTGCTGGCTCATGGTGTCTTTGAAGTTGGTGAAATCCATGTAAGCGATAAATTCATTGAGGATCAGCTTCTGGCCGATGAGCGAGCCTGCCTGTGCCATTTCGCCGGCCGGGATACCAATCAGAAACGCAATCGGGGCAAACAGATAACCCAGAATGCTCTGCATGCTCAGATCGGCAATGCCGAACAACTGACCGATGGACGCCAGACCATAGTTGAGCATGGCGATGATACTGATAATCGCCAGCAGCACAGTGCCGACGGCAACGGCAACCCTGAGGCCATTCATCGCACCGGTAGCCATGGCGTCAATCACGTTGCTCTGTTGGCTGCTTTCCATTTCCACTTCATTTTGTGGCACAGGCACATCCCGCTCCGGGATCAGCATTTTAGCCATCAGCAGACTGCCGGGAGCAGCCATAAAGGCTGCGGCGATCAGATACTTCATGTCCACCCCGACAGCGGCATACCCGCCCAGCACTGAGCCTGCTACGGACGCCATGCCGCAGGTCATCACGGTAAACAGTTCAGAGCGGGTCATGCGCGACAGAAACGGGCGCACCAGCAAAGGTGTTTCAGCCTGGGACAGGAAGATATTGCCGGTGGCGATAATAGACTCGGAACGGCTGATCCCCAGTACCTTTTGCATGGCGCCGCCCAATACCCGGATCACCCACTGCATAATGCCCAGATAATAGAGAATGGAGATGAGCGCACTGAGGAAGATGATCAGCGGCAGCACCCGGATGATAAATACAAAGCCGTTTTGCGCCAGAGGCCCAAACAGGAAATTAATGCCTTCATCGGCAAAGCTCATCAGTCCGGCGGCGCCATTGCTGACGACGGCCAATGCCTGTTGACCTGCGGGAATATAGAGTACGAGCGCGGCAAAACTGGCTTGAATGACCAGCGCACCGATAATAGTGCGCCAGTTGATGGCACTGCGCTTTTCAGACATCAGCCAGGCGATGGCCAGCAGGGATATCACCCCGACAAAGCCCATGAGTACTTGCATGTAACCTCCTAAAATAGAAACCAAAACCGCGCTATCAGGATGCCGGTTATGGCGGTTATCAGGAGGCAAAACCCAGGGGATGGGAGTCCAACAAAAAACCGGCCAACAACAAAGAACGGAAGTCACCTTGATAACAAGCGATAGCCGGTCCGGCTCCATGGGGTCACTCACATCCAGGTGACAGCTTGAAATAGGTGGCTTGTGAAGAGCTGGGCTCTTCGGGCCGGGAGCGGAGTCTACTGCAGGGGTTTATCTCAAAACAAGGGAAAAGATTTATTTTTCACTAATTTTGCAACTCCTTAAATTAACTGGTGCAGGAGGTGTGCTTTTTATTTAACTCTGTGCTGATTGGTTAACGCCGGCACCCCCATCCCGTGACTGACATTGGCGGACGGCCAGTGCCAACGGATTAACCCGATAGTGGCAATCCCTGCGCTGAAGCAAATTTAACTTGTTTGCCCGGAGGGATTTTTCTAGGGTGAAATCAGTATCAGTAAGACCCAAGAGGTTACAGGATGAATACCCATTTGCAGTTTGAGGTGGCCCGTTGGCTGGAGCAGGATCCGGATGAGCGCACCCGTGCCGAGATCCTGGCGTTGCAGCAAACCGGCGATGACCTTGAGTTGGCAGCACGCTTTGCCCGCCGTCTGGAGTTCGGCACCGCCGGGATCCGTGGCGTGGTGGGCGCTGGCCCCGGGAGAATGAACCGGCTGGTGGTGCGGCAAACCTCAGCCGGACTGGGGCAGTATCTGCTTGCCCAGGTCAAGGACGCCAAAACCCGCGGGGTCGTGATTGGTTACGATGGCCGCAACGATTCCTGTCAGTTTGCCCATGATGCCGCTGCGGTGTTAACTGCCATGGGCATCCGGGTGCGGCTGACATTCAAGGTGGCGCCGACACCGCTGGTGGCCTTTGGGGTGAAGCATTTCAACGCCGCTGCCGCAGTCGTGGTGACTGCCAGTCATAACCCTCCGGAATATAACGGTTATAAAGTGTACTGGGAAAATGGCGCGCAGATTATTCCACCCCATGATGCCGGTATTGCCGCCTGTATTGAGGCGGCATCCAATACCGTGATCCCGCTGATGGATCTGAGTGAGGCCACCAAAGCGGGGTTGCTCGTCTGGCTGCAGGAAGATTACTTCCAGACTTACCGGCGCGCGGTAACCTCGGCGGCAGAGCTGAACAATGTCGGGAAGCTGGCAGATATTTCACTCAGCTATACCGCCATGCACGGTGTGGGGGCGGAAATGGCTGAAACCCTGTTGCATGACGCCGGATTTTCCCGGGTGTATTCGGTGGCGGCCCAGCGCCAGCCCGATGGCAACTTCCCCACCGTGGCCTTTCCCAATCCCGAAGAGAAAGGGGCAATGGATCTGGTGATTGCTGAGGCCAGCAAACAGGATGCGCTGCTGGCCTGTGCCAATGATCCGGATGCTGACCGGTTTGCGGTGGCGGTGAAATCTGCGCCAGGTCAGTATCAGATGCTCACCGGCGATCAGGTTGGGGTGTTACTGGCTGATCATCTGCTGCGTCATGCTCCGGCAAACCAGAAGCTGGTGGGCAACACCATAGTGTCCTCCAGTTTGCTGGCAAAAGTGGCCTTTGCTCATGGCGGGCACGCCTTTACCACACTAACAGGTTTTAAATGGCTGATGAATGTCGCCCAGACGCTGCAAACCGAGCAGCGACGGTTTTTGTTCGCCTATGAAGAGGCGCTGGGGTACACAGTCGGCTCGACGGTATGGGATAAGGACGGCCTGAGTGCACAGTTGGCCTTTGTGCAACTGGTGGCGGGGCTGGCTGCCAGCGGCCAGAGTCTGTGGGATCGACTGGAAGCGATTTACCGGCAGCACGGCTTTTATCTCAATGAGCAGATCAGTATCAAACTGAACGAGAATACCCCGGACATAGGCGCAGGATTGCGGGCAACGCCGCCATCTCATATCGGGGGAGTGGCCGTCAGTGAGATTGACGATATTCAGTCCTCCACCCGCTGGTTTGCCGACGGGCGCCAGCAAACATTGGATTTACCGGCCAGTGATGTGTTGATTTACCGGCTTGCCAACGGCAACCGGGTGATAGTGCGTCCTTCGGGGACTGAGCCAAAAATCAAGTGTTACTACGAAGTGGTGACGCCTGTGGACGACACAGAAACCCTGACTCAGGTGCAGGCGAGAGCCAGAGCACTGATGGACAGTTTTATCTCCTCTCATCAGGCATCCCTGCCCGAATAACGCCAATCTTCGCTCGATAGGCATGGTTAACTTCGCCCGGCCCAGGCCGGGCGGTTTGCGTCAGAAGCTGTTTTCCCTGCCGGTCATCTCTACTGACACTATGCTGTCAGCAGCCCCGTTTTATGCTGTGTTTATCGTCAATTCCGGCGACACCCAAAGGAGATAAGCTATGTTGCAGCAAGCAGTGTTGGTATGGGCAGAGATCCCGGTAGCGGATATGACAAGAGCCGTGGATTTTTACCGCAAGCATCTTGGTTTGACCTTTAAACAGGAAACCATGGGAGGGATGGAGATGGCCGTTGTTGAGCAGCAGGAGCAACAGGGCGCGGGTATGGCATTGGTGAAATGTGACATGATGACGCCATCAATGCAGGGATCGTTGGTGTATCTGCAGGTGGGTAAACCTGTGTCCAGGGCGGTCGCCATACTTGAGCAGGGGGGGGTTGAAGTTTTGCTGCCATCCATGGCCATCAAAGATGGCGAATGTGGTTATATCGCCATCTTCAGGGATAGTGAGGGCAATAGAGTCGGTCTCTGGTCCATGGACGCCTGATCCCGGGCCGACAGGACAAGGGGCTGCAGAGATTGGCTGATGTCCGGGTTTATGTACAATTCAATGATGCAGTGAACCACCGGAAATCTTATGAGACGTGCTGATCGACTGTTTCAGATTGTACAAATTCTCAGGCACAGACGCCTGACCACAGCGCAGCAGTTGGCGGAGCGGCTGGAGGTGTCAGTGCGCACCGTCTATCGCGATATTCAGGATCTGTGTCTGTCCGGCATCCCCATAGAAGGTGAGGCGGGGGTGGGTTATCTGCTGCGGCAGGAGGCCAATGTGCCGCCGCTGATGTTCAACGAAGCCGAGCTGGAAGCCATTCAGGTCGGCATTCGTATGGTGGAGACCTGGGGCGGGACTGAGCTTGCCAAAGCGGCCAGACAGGCGCTGATCAAAGTGGAAGCCGTGCTGCCTGCGCGCCTGCAGGACTACCATTCGCTGATGTTTTCCCCGGATTTCTTCATCGATAAACAGGATTTCCGGTTTCTTGACCCACTGAGGCAGGCCTGTCGTCTGCGCCAGCCGATTGAGATGCAGTATGAAGATGCCGAAGGTCAGCTGTCGGCAAGGCAGGTTCATCCTCTGGCTATCTATTTCTGGCGCGGTAATTGGACGCTGCTGAGCTGGTGTTTGCTGCGCGCGGATTTTCGCAACTTCAGGGTAGATCGCATTCAATCTTTGCAGGTGCTCAATGCGTCATTTGCGGTAACGCCGGGGCAGGAAATGAGTGATTATATCAGGCAGGTTTCCTCGCAGGATTATTGCTGAATATCGCGGCTTGTTGATTGCCGACGGCTTTTTAATAATTCACATAAATAACAGCAGATCGCGCTTTTCTGTTGTTGACTGTACCCACTGCACATTATTTTAAATATTGTGATTAAACTCAATGAATCGACGTTGAAATAATGTCGGTCTGCCAGGACTTTATTTTAAATTTTCTATTTATTCAACGTAATAACTGCTTGCTGAATATTGGTCTGTTCACTGACAACGTAATTCTGCGCGTTGGTCCCATTGTCCCATAACCGGGTCATGTTTATTCGGCAACGTGATTTTGGTCACTGGAAATCATCCACTTCTCTATATGCATATGAAAGTCTGAATTGCCTTTTTTGATTACTGTGTTCATGCGGTATTAACAGGCCGGTTGAATATCAGTCATGCAAGTTCGTCATTGCCGATATTTGTTAAGCCAATTAATCCGCATCACCTAAGGAAGGTGCGAATAAGTCCCGTGCGTGCTCTGCGAGTGCTGACAGCTTCTAGATGCGCGGCGCAGTTTGAAGTTAATGGCCTTAGTCCTTATCGAAAACTGCAACAAAGCAGATAGAGCTGTCAGCCTCGCCCTACGGGGCTTTCGAGCAATCACGATTTCTTTGGTATTCAGCTTTGAAAGGCAACCAGCCTTCCTTCATCTGAATACCTAGAACTCGCTTCTGCTCATAAGCCAGAGTGCCGCGAGGACTTGTTCGCACCTTCCCTAACGCAATGGGGGAGTGGGTAATTGAATTCAGTATTAAAAAAATGGGTACTCATGATGCCCGTGATCTTCGGGGCGCAGTATGCCAGTGCC